>JAOXSA010000417.1 GCA_025800245.1 Amphritea sp.
TATAGCCAGTTGGAACTGCCAACAGTAATGCGTAACCGTAACGACGGTGTTCGTGCTCAGGATAACCCGGTGGTTGAGCCTGAAGTACAGGAAACGCAGAAAACCGGCACTGACGATATGGAGTTCCTGGATATTCCGGCATTCCTGCGCCGTCAGGCGGACTGATAAAAGATTGCCCACAGGGATCTGATCCCTGATCTTTTACCATTGCTTTACCCCGTATCCGGTGTTTCGGTGCGGGGTTTTTCTTTTCTGAGATACTCACATTTTTCTGTACCTGTTCATTCTCTGAACAGTTCATAAAAAAGCTATAAAAATTGCCGCGAAGGGTTTGATTTAACATCCGATTTCTATTAAAGTACGCGGCCTCTGAGGTTGATCCCAGAGAGCTGGTGAGGTGTCCGGGTTGTTGATTCGGAGGCTTTAGCCGGAGAAAACGTCGACGTTTACGGCGACGGTAACGAGCACGCAGGCGTGTAGTTATTCAGCTCATAAAAGCTACGTAAACATTTTGCGGTGAGGTGTCCGAGTGGTCGAAGGAGCACGCCTGGAAAGTGTGTGTACGGCAACGTACCGAGGGTTCGAATCCCTCCCTCACCGCCATTATTTCCTATCTATATCAATGCTTTAGCGAACCCTTTCAATTTCTTGGGGCATGTCTGGGGCATTTTGATCTGAAAACCCCATAATGCTATTCACCATTTCCGCCATCGGCGGGGCATCTTCTGGTATCCATTTCGCGTAGTGATCATCCAGCATCTTTGTACTGGTGTGGCCCATCTGTTGAGCGATCCAATCTTTCGAAATCATACCGGTGGAAAGCAGCTGTGAAGCGAAGGTATGTCGTGCGTGGTTAGGTCCACGATAACGCACCTTAGCTTTTACCAGATGGTTTTTCCAGAAGCGATCTCTTACAACGCCGTCATTAGCATGCGGTGAGCCGGATAAACTGTTGCGCCAGATCGGGCGCCAGCTTTCCTGCTCAACTGTTCTGTTGTCTTCTTGGGTTACATTGATCTTTTCCGCTGGGATCAGATACGTGAATGGCTTTTGTTCACGGAGTGCATCCAGTGCCGGTTTGAGCAATTCAACTTCTCGGACAGAGCCGCGTGTCTTCGGTACTTTGTAATAGCCCTTCACATTCGCTCGGCGTACCCGGGCAATGCCTCGATCAAAATCAATATCATCCCAGCTCAGTGCAATCAGTTCTGAGATCCGCACACCGGTCCAGAATGCGAACTTCATCATCGTCACTTCTTGGGTGCGAGCGGTTTCCGCTGCCAGAATCTTCGCAATCTCTGATTTTGTAAACGGGTCCGGCTCCTGCTTCTTAACTTTCCGGTTCTCGATCAGCGATAGAGGATTAACGGCAACGATGCCATCCGCAACGGCGTCTTTGAAAATCCCCCGGAAAACGATCATCACTTCATTGATGGTCTTGTTTTTCAGCTCTGCTAGATATACCGCTGCCCACTGCTCAACCTCGGTTTTGGTGATTGAACGAATAGGGCGGTCACCAAACATTGGCAGGATGTGGGTATTCGCCTTTGAACGGTAATTCACAACCGTGCTGTGTGCCAGGGTTGCCTCTTTAACAGATAGCCAGTGCGTCAGTGCGTCTTTAACCAGGCGCTCTTTTACTGCCCTGCCTGAGAACATCTTTGCCTTATTCGATTCCGGGAAGTGATCTGCGTAATCAAATACACCGGTGGCGATCTCATGCAGAATAACGGCGCGCTTATTCGCAGCGAATTTGATATTCGGCTTGGTTGCCTTTAAGCCTGGCAGGGATTCCCGGCAACGCTGGCCACGATACATAAATACAATCCGTATCGTTTCACCGCGAACCTCAACCCCCGTTGGCTGCTTGCTTGTAGCCATGCTCTACCCACTCATCAATTGCCCGCCAGTTGTAGAAGATGTTTCCATCTGGCGCTTTTCTCCAATGCAGGCCTTCTGCCCAAGCACCGGAAGTCCTTTTGCCTTTCAAGGCGTCATAGGTCAGACCTGAGATCCGAGAGTATAGATTTGATTTTACCCACTTGGGTAGCATCACTGGGATTTGTTCTGTGCTCATGATGCCTCCTACTCAGTCATCTGGATACAGGTCGTATCTTTGGCAAATATCATTCAGGTCAGCCCGGGCGCGGAAGGTACTGAATTCACCTTCAAACTTACCGGTCACTTTAACGTACTGTGTGCCTTTCAGGACTTTGCAGCCTTCGGCGCGGGCTTTGCGGATCGTTTCGCGATCTTCTTCCGCGAACTCTTCTTCGTCCCAGCCGGTAGTGTTGTCGATCCAGTCTGATGCCTCGCAGTGGTAATCTTTGCGGGCAACCGGTTTGGTTTCTGTTGCAAATTCCCAGCCCATCACTGACCTCCCAGTAACTGCTCATTCATAAAGGCGACCCCTAAAGCTGTCAGCTTCTTTTTTGAGGAGCTTTTAGCATCATGGAGAAAGCCGCCATTAACTGCGATCCAGTAAGCTGTATGTCCGGACCAGTAACCATCAACCTGATTCTTAAGAGTCTTTGCCAGCTGTTTGCGCTTTTCCTGCACGCAGTTATTTATCTTTTCCCCGAAGTTGGAACCGGCGAAAATATCATTAATGTACTCATCAGAAACAACGCTATATCCGCTCACTGCGCTGCTCCTTTCTGCTGCTTGGGTTCTTCGATATGTGACCAGTCACCGCCAGGTGTTGGGAAAGTACTTCCAGAGCACCACTTATACCCGCGTTCAGTTTTAACCCAATGGCCGCCACCAATGGCGTAAACCTTGGTGCCTACCGGGTAGCTGCCCCATGGCTTTGTTCTCAACATGCTCATAGCTTCACCCTCCTGCGGCTGGCTTGGCTGGTAGTTTGCGCCAGTGAGTTGCTGCGCAATCGTTGAACTGCTTGTACCTAGCGTCGAACATAAGAACTCTTTGCTGTATTACGCTTGGCTCTTCATTGCCGCAAAATGTCCAGTATGGTCCGGATCGTTCAGGTAGTCGCTCATCAACGCTGATCCAGCCATCAGCAGCGGACGGGGTCGATTCTGAGTCAAGCTTCTGCAAAGCCTCACAGCATACCGCCTGGCCTATCTCTGGCTCATTGATAGCGGTCTGCAGATGATCGATCAGCAGGCCTTTCTGCTGGCTGATTTCCTGAACAGCCCGCATAGCCTTCATTCCATCGTCACCGTTACGACACCATACCGGAGTATCTGTATCGCTCATGCGGTGAGTGCAGGCTGCGCCTTCAGTGCTGATGTAGAAGGTGGGCAGGCCGTCTTTCTCTATATCAGAGCGAACGTCAGCAGTTGGGGCGGTGCTGGATATAAACTCACCCTCATCCTCATCAAAGCTGATTCCAAACTGCTTGAGTAGCTGTTGTAATGTCTCACCTGCCTTTTCCGCAGCTTCTACTGCCATTCCTTCAATAGCGGCGTCAGGATTAAGAAAGCACTCAGGGTCTAATCCAAAAGAGTGACTGATGGTGTTTACTATCTGCTCCATTACTTCTCTGGAATTCGTACACTCTGCTTCCAGCTCTTCAATGCGCCCCCGCATCCGCTCAACGCTTTCATTAGCAGTCGTTAGCTGCTTGGACAGGCTATTACGCTCTGATTCTGAGGCGTTAAGCTGCTTCTCAATACAATGCTTTGCAAACAGTTTCGCGCTAACGCTTGTTACATACGCTTTACTGTCATCGGGAAACTCTATAAAGCGATCAAATTCTGCATCAATGTTCATTCTTCCTCCTCGTCCTCATCATCTTCATCGTCGCCATCCCATGCCCCGCACCCTGAGCCGATATCGTCTACCCGCATCATGGCCTCTGTGACGTATTCAGCTGCATCTGCCGCGACGCCATAAAGGTCTGAGAGAAGCTCTCCAGCGGCTCTGCAATATTCGGCATCTGTGTCGTAGCCAATCGCCTCTACTATCTCGTCAGCGGCTTCCGTGATGGATTCAGCGGCGTTTTCGATTAGTTGTTTCAGGTGTTTTTTATCCATTGCTCTCAATTCCTCTTACGCTGCGGCGGCTTCTGTTGCCACCTTGGTCATGTTTGCTTCTACCAGTGCGCGAGCTACACCAGGGCAGACTGAGTTGCCGCAGCGGGCTACCTGCTTGTCTTTGCCAAACTTCTTACCGGTGTGATCTCGATCGATGATGTAATCAGCTGGAAAGCCCTGGGCTGCAAAGAGTTCG
The DNA here is from genome assembly GCA_025800245.1 of Amphritea sp. Classification (GTDB taxonomy): domain Bacteria; phylum Pseudomonadota; class Gammaproteobacteria; order Pseudomonadales; family Balneatricaceae; genus Amphritea. The sequence goes on from JAOXSA010000417.1 coordinate 4,198, forward strand.
TGTGGCTGTAGCATCCGCATGCCTATATCAACGATCTGGTGTGGCTCGCCGTGAACGGTTACCAGGCCAAAGCGGTCCTTTGTTGGAACGGTATGGATAGGGGTGTTCATATCCAGGCCGATGTTTGTGCCGTAGTACTTCAGCAGGAAGGCGCGTACTTCGCCGACATGGTTACCGCCAGCAGTTACGGTCGGCATGGGCTGATCAGTCTTCTGGCCGTGCTGGCCACGTACTTCATTCGGGTTCTTTGGGCCGTAGTACTTGGATAGGAAAGCAGCGGTTACCTGTAGCTGAGTACCGCGACCGGTGATCGTGTGTAGTGGCTCGGTAGCTTCATGACCGGTTGCGCCGCCGCTGTGCTTAGCAATCAGCGCAGCGCATAGAGCAGCCTTGCCCATTCCTCCGGCAGTTATAGTTCCTAGTGGTGAATCCGCTGCATTGCCTTCTGAGTTGCCAAACTGTCGCTCTATTGTTGGAGTCACGATGGCATAACCGTTTTTTTGGGTAATCGTTTGTAATGGTTCGTCTACAGCCTGACCACGAAACGATTGATAGCCATGATTAACCTTTACAATAAATGGCTCTGGGTTATCGATCACAAATTTTTGAATACCCCGGGCGATTCTGCGCAGTGTGTTTTCTGCCAGTGGGCGAGAGCGCTCGAAGATAGATGGGCATGGAATCGACCAATCAATGATATCCGCAGCGGTACGGCACGGCTTCAGATTGCCTGCTTGCACTTCTGGGGACTTCGGGTCACCGTGGGTAGGTTTCGGCCAGCAGATCGGCTTTCCGTCCCGGCGGGCAACCAGAAACAGGCGCTTACGAATCGTTGGTGAACCAAAGTCGCAGGCGCGGAGCTCTTTGGTTTCTACTTCATAGCCCAGGTGCTTCAGGGCATTGATGAAAGAGCGGAAGGTGCGGCCAGACTGTTTTTTGCATGGTTTGCCTTCGCTATTCAGCGGTCCCCAGGTCTTAAACTCTTCGACGTTCTCCAGCATGATTACGCGAGGCTTTACCGTAGCCGCCCAGCGAACAGCTACCCAGGCAAGGCCGCGAATAGCTTTCTCAACAGGCTTGCCGCCTTTCGCCTTGCTGAAGTGTTTGCAGTCAGGAGAGAACCACGCCAGGCTGACTGGCTGGCCAGCGGTTACTTTGCGAGGATCAACGTCCCAGACTGATTCACAGTAATGCTTGGTATGCGGATGATTGGTTTCATGCATCCGGATCGCATCAATGTCATGGTTGATGGCGATATCTACTGGGCGACCCATTGCTTGTTCGATACCGGTGCTGGCACCACCCCCGCCGGCGAAGTTATCTACCAGGAGCTCACCGAAGTTAAATTCAGGCTGTGGGTGAATGCGGAATCCTGTTACTGGTGCGTTCATCTCTCTATCCTTCTTAGTATCCATAATCCTGCTGTAGCCACTGCTACCGACCAGATCAGCAGCAGGAGCCAGCAGGTGAGGGCGGTTATGCTGAGCGCCGCAAATCCAGCGGCAGCTGATTTGTCATGTAGACGAAACCCTTTACGCCCGGCTTCTTAAATCGCTTCACTACCCCTCCTTGAGCCGCTTCACGCAACACCATGGCAACTTTGCTGCTGGATACTTCACAGATTTCAGCCAGCAGTGCTGCCGTGTATTCCTGGTCTGGGTTCATGTTGGCGATAATCGCAGTACCGCCTGTATCGTTCGCTGTTGCCATGATGCTTACCTCCGGTTATGCCCGTTCGGCTGCGCCACCGAATGCGGCGAGAATGGCGGGGATTAATCGGTCGAACTCCAGCTTCATCTGCGTGAGCTCTGTATCGAATCGATCAACAGCCATATCGCTGCCGTCCTGATCGATCTTTTCCTGTAGCTGGTCGGTGAGTCGAATGCGGTTAACCTTCAGGTCATCGGTGAGCACAAAGCTCAGGGTTTCTTGCCATTCAATGGCCAGCTTGGTGACGCGCTTGCCGGCTTCCAGGTGCTGGGTGATTTCTTCAGATTCCAGATCCTGGCCTTTGCAGCGGATCACACCGGCCTCAAGGGCGCTATCGCGCAGCTCGGATTCATCCAGTAGCTGAATGCCAGTAGGGCGGCTTTCTGGGTGCTCCAGCCACTGGCTCATCACTGCAGAGGGGGAGTGCTGAACATCAGGCAGAATCACTGGCAGAGAACCCAGCAGGCTGCGTAGGTGGCTCAGCAACTCCTCGGCGCGCTTGTGGCTGGTTGCATCTACGATCACCCACTCAGAACCAAGGATAAGGGCGTAGGTTTTGCTGATCTTGCTGAAGGCGCGGGGCAGGAGATCCATAACAATCTCGTCTTTGAGCTGGTCCTTCTCTTTTCTGTACACCTTGCGAGCCTGCTCTGATTCGATCAGCTTGACCTTGGCATCCAGCTCCTGACGCACTACGGCTGGTGGCAGGATCTTCTCCTCCTTCTGTAGGCAGATCAGAGTCACGCCAGCCAGTGAGCGGTGCGGTTCTTCAAAAAGATCGGATGGCGGTACCCAGCCCACGCGAGAGAACTCTTGGCTACCGCATGAGATGAAAGGTTTCTCAGCCAGCTTATCGGTCATGTTGCTGACGATGGCGGCTGTAAGTCGGTAAACGATGGCATTCTTAAAAAACATGGCTATTACTCTGCTGTTGTTAAAAGGGTCACCGCTGCCGCAGGTGGGGGGACTGTTGGGCGGCAGCTGGTGAGTTAAACGGGTTGAGTCCTAAAACGGTATGTCGTCGTCAAAAGCAGGCACGTCATCCTGTGGTGGTGCCGATTGCTGTTGAGGCGCTGCCTGCTGCTGTGCTGGTGGACGGGCCTGATCACTTCCACGGCTGTCGAGCATCTGCATTTCGCTGACAACTATTTCAGTGGTGTAGCGGTCCTGACCCTGCTGATCTTTCCACTTACGGGTGCGCAGGGAGCCTTCCAGGTAGACTTTCGAGCCTTTGCGCAGGTATTCCGCCGCAATCTCTGCCAGACGGTTGAAGAACACGCAGCGATGCCACTCTGTACGTTCCTGCTGTTCGCCGGTCTGCTTATCCTTCCATGTTTCGCTGGTGGCCACGGTGATGTTGGTGACCGCATTGCCGGAGGGCATGTATTTGGTTTCCGGGTCGTTACCCAGGTTGCCAACGATGATGACTTTGTTAACGCCTCGGCTTGCCATTAGCGTGCTTCCTTTACGTGAATTGGATGATCCGGCCAGGTTGCCTTGGCGCGGCTTACTGCTTTTTCAAAGTCCCGCTTACTGAGGGTGATTTCTCCCAGCAGCTTGCGGTGGACTTTGTGGGTAACGATGTATCTCATGGCTAATCCATTCTGTGTTTACCGCCGCGTCTGTCATTCAGGTGTCCGTATGGGTCGTGCGGCATTTGGTTCTTTTTCAGGTGCTCAATTTGCTGTCGCTGCCGTTTAATGAGTTGGCGCATGGCTATGAGCACGGTACTTGTAGGGATCTGTTCCCCGGTTTCTTTGTGGAGTACGCCGGTTGCGTTGCAGGTATCGCACTCCATCTGGTAAAACGTGCCTTCGATCATTCCCGTCCCGTCGCAGTGTTCGCACTTCTTCATGGGCGGGATTTCGATTTTCAGGTCTGGGCCTGCGCTCTTTTTCATATCTCCTGCAGGATCGGACGAATTGCGTTCATTACGCCGTAGCCTGTGTACCAGCCCCATACCGCGTGCCCGGCGATCACCAGTGCCAGACCTGCAATCAGCAGGGCGCACACTGCCAGTACGCAGCAACCGATGATGAACAGGGCTTCGGTATTCATGCTGCTTTCACCTCTGGAGCGCTCAGAATCAGCGTCAGATCCTCAATAGTGCTATCCAGTTGCTGGTGAATAGTGGACTCTGTCAGCCAGCGAGAGGGGCGCAGATCGATATCCGCATCGATCAGCATATTTGCCCGTTCCAGATCGCTATCAGACAGGTCTGCTGGGAAGGCGGTCACGCCCAGTGACGATTCGCCGCTGACATAGCTCACGGTGATCAGTGCTTTATTGTTGTCAGAAATGGTCATCGCCATCTGCAGGATGATCAGGGCTTTCTGTTGAATGGTCATGCGGTCACTCCCTTGGCTGCTTTCAGCCATTGCTGTTCCAGAAAATCAGGTAGGTCGGTGGCTTCTTCCAGTGAGGCGAAGTCACGGTCTCGACGGGTACGCACCCGGCGCGCTATTTCGTCGTTCACATCAGGCGACTGCATGGATACCGCGATGCATACGGCGGCCACTGCAGCGCACCGTGCGGCGAAAACGCCTTTCATAAACAGGGTGGCGACCAGCTGTGCCCGGGTGTGGGTATCGGTGCGTTCCATGGCGTTGATGATGTGGGCTTTTGCTGTACGGGCTTTACGGCCAATGATCATCCCGATCTCTTCATCGACTTTGCCTTCTGCTGCCCAGGCTGCTGATTCAATCTGGCGCTCTGTTAGCCCCAGATCAGTACCTTTGCGAAGGTCGATGTTTATGTGTGCTGTGTTCATAAGCACTCCATGCTTATTTGCTTATCTTTGGTAAGCATATTAGTAAGCATAAATAAGCATGTCAATAGCAAAATGCTAATCTTTTGTTTTGCCCTGCTGTGGTATATTTGTCTGGTCTTTTATAGGGAGGTATGAAGATGGCAAGAGTTATTGAAGAGACGCTGAAGAAATGCCGGAAGTGCGGGAAAGAGACGGTACATCGCCGCAACAATACTAAGACTGGCCTGGCAATGTTTCTGGTTCATTTGGTTTTAACTGCGCTGACCATGGGGGGCTGGCTTGTATTGCTGATTATCTGGATGGTGCTGACAGCTAAGATCGGCGGTTGGAAGTGTAGCGAGTGCAGTAAATGAAAGCTCGCAACATAGTGGTTGCTGGTACTGGGTTTGAAGGCCGCGCCAAGGTAATAACCAAGCATATTCGTGATGGTATGCCTGTACACCTGGTTCGGGACAAGCACAATAAATATGATGCAAATGCTATTGCTGTCTTTATCGTCGTGCCTGTCCTGTTCGGACTATTCGGTAATCGGGTACACCAGATCGGATTCGTAAAGGCTGGTACGGCTAAATCACTGGCACCCAAGATGGATGAAGGATTGAGGCTTAAAGGTGTCGTAGACAGCTATTACGCCCCAAAAGGGAGAGAGCACCCGAGGGTGTCTGTGAAAATATTTGAAGACACCTAGCCCTCATCGATTGATAGCCCTGCTTTGCAGGGCTTTTTATGCGTCTCATTTTGCGACTAATTCTGCGAATTAAGATGGGCAACCAGTGACTCCATCAGTTTTGCAAAGCGCGCTCTGATAGAGGCGGGTAGCGCGTTATAGAGTTGCAGCAACCTGGTCTCTTCCGGCGCCAACGCCGGAATACACTCCTGTCCGGTTACGTAGTAATCAACGCTCATGCGCAGGCACTGGCATAAGCGGGCGGTCATTTCTAGCGTGCGGGGCTCTGAATTGGTCTCCCAGCCTTTATAGGTACTGAGGGCCACATGCAGCTCCATTGCAATCTGTTCTTGTGTCTTTCCCTCTTTGAGCCGCCACGCCTGTAAGCGGGCGTATTTGGTCATAGTTTAATTCTCCGTCGATTATCCGTTTCCTGCAAGAAAGGTCGGCCTACGTATCCCTAAACAAGCGTTGAGGGAGGTGTAACACGTCCTTTCTGGCGTTCTATCGGGGTTTATCTGTATATTTCGTGTTCACCGGTTTTACGCCGGTTACAGCAGATAGGAGCAAGCGTTGTGCCAGCCTATCTGCAGATAGTGGATATCACTCAACATACCGATGGTTTTGCAGTACAGGGATATGATAGGGAAATCCTGTTTTATGATCAGGAAAAATACTGTATATTTGCACAGTATTCGATTAGAGGGAGGGCAGATATGGCCCAGTCGAACAATGTTATTAAAATTTTTCCCGCCAGCTTCGAGGATGATGCTGTGCGGCTGTATCGTAAGCGGTTGGAATTTATGCGGGCGATGATGTCGGGTCGTCTGACCGATCAGCAGGTTATTGCGATGGAGATTGAGCTGTCAGCGGACTGGCTGGAAGTCGCTAACCAGTACGATCTGTAACCGCCATCAGGTGGTCTTGAACAGGCCCCATTATCTCTCCGGATTTCAGCCCTTTCGCCACAATGTATTCATACGCATCGACTATCGCTTCTGCCTTGTCGCGGGAGCTGATATCGAGTTGGTGCATTGTTTTGATGTTTTCGACCAGGGTAATCACTTCAGCCAGCAGGTTTTTTTCCAGAGATCCTTTGGCGATTGCTTTTCTGTATTCACCGGCTGGTTCGCGGATCTCCTGCGTGTGCGGGGTATCCATCCAGCCTCTGGGTTTGTCGAAAGCCAATTCTAGCCTTCTTGCCAGCCCATCACCGCAGGTCCGCTTATTAGTGGCGCTCCGAATCTGGCTGATATAGACCGGCGAAGTATCTACCTTTTCAGCGACCACGTTTCTACCGCCTTCCGTTTGGATAAGCAGTTCAAGATTGTTCAAGCGGATGTCTTTGATGTTCATCAGGCCATTCTATCGCAGTGGGTTCTTTATTTCGTTAAGCAAAGTATTGCCAAAAGAAAGCAAAATGCTTACTATGCGTAAGCATGAATGCACATGAATTCCTTAGAGCCTATGGATGGCCTGAAGCAGAGCGCGTTGCGATTGCAGCAGGCACCAATAGAGCATATTTCAGTCAGCTGGCGCATGACCATCGGTCGCCATCCAAAAAACTTGCACGCCGTCTGGTGAAAGCCTCTGACGGTCGAATGGACCTTGTGCGGCTACTGGGCTTGGATTCGTAATGATTATAGGCGGGTTGTAGCGACCCGCACTGCCCTTACGGTCATAGGCTGACCAAAAGGACAACGATTTATCCAGCAGTTGGCTGGTGGGTGTTTGATCTGCCTATCAGTCCTTTTTATTCGAGAACGCGTGGTTGTTCGCAGAGCGAGTGTTAGCGGGTCGGCATCACTCCCGGCATTGATGGGTTTTGACCTATTACCCTGAAAAGCGCATGAGCTGCAGTCAAATAAACAACCAGGTCGATGCGGAAGCGTTATAGGCAGGAAGGCTCTCGCCTGTGACCGAAACGAGAGCGCAACCTAAAGCGTCCTGGCTCTGGGAGTTCCCGGGGTTGTACGACAGGGCGCTTTACGTTGCGAATCGCGGGCTTAGCTCAATGGTAGAGCTGCTGGCTTCCAATCAGCTTACACGGGTTCGATTCCCGTAGCCCGCTCCATTAGCTGTAGGCGACCGCTCCCGCAAAGTCTTACCAGGCTCCGGGAGCGGTCTTTCAGGCAAAAAAATACCGCTATCAATGGGGCGGCCACCCCTAAGCGGTAATTTTCAACTGAGGTAGTCATTATGAACCAAGCTATTCAGACCTGCAATGACCGAATGGTCATGAGTAGTAAAGAGATCGCGGAACTGGTTGGCTCTCGACACGACAAAGTGAAGCAGTCTATCGAAAGACTGGCTACTCGGGGTGCAATTCAACTTCCCCCATTGGGGAATGTTACCAACGGGCAGGGGCAGAGTGTTTCTGTCTATCAGATCTGTAAGCGCGATAGTTATGTGATTGTTGCTCAGCTTTCGCCTGAGTTTACCGCCCGGCTGGTGGATCGCTGGCAGGAGCTTGAAGCACAGGTGGCTGCTCAGTCTGTTGTGCTGCCTAACTTTAACAATCCTGCAGAGGCTGCCCGGGCATGGGCTGATGAGGTTGATCAGAAGCAGGCTCTGGCACTGGAAAACGATTCCCTTAAACGCGAGAACGACCATTTGTTTCAGCATTTCCAGCAGGGTACCGGCATTGTTGATTTTGCTCGCACCCTGAACGGCGTGAATATCCAGCAGGTTCAGAAATTCCTGATCAATAAAGGCTGGATCCGCCGCAACGGATTCGATGGCTATAAGGTCAACAGCAAGTACCGGGATCGCTACGTTGCAGACAGCTCTCGAACCTATATCCACCCTGTCACTGAAGAAGAGCGTCAGAGCTTTAAGCCTGTTCTGCTGAAGCAGGGTGCTAAGCGTCTTTATCAAATGTATCTGAGTGGTGAGCTGCCAATGAAAGCGAACTGGGATGGTAGCTATATGCATCAGGAGGCCATGGTATGAGTATGGCGCTCATGGTTGAGGCTATGAATACGACTGTGGGCAACCACGGCCGTAAGCTGGTCTTGATCAAGCTGGCGGACAATGCCAACGATAAAGGGGAGTGCTGGCCATCCTATCAGCATGTGGCTGATCAGTGTGAGATGGGGCGCAGCACGGTTAAGCAGCACATTAAAACCCTGGCCAATGATGGCTTTATCGAGATCGAAGGTCGCAATGATGGCAAGAGCAGTAATCTGTACCGTTTAACTCTGCAAAATGGCGCTGCTGGCTCTGGCAATACCCGGTCAGAATCTGACCCAGTCAAAAACGAACCCGGTCAGAAAAACACACCTACCCGGTCAGATTCTGACCCCCTGGCCCGGTCAGAATCTGACCCCAGAACCAGTCACTCTTCTGAACCAGTCATAGAAGCTGATGACGTAGATACTCCTGCAGTGGATTTAACCGCCACCAGCAGCGGCGTCAGCGAAAACAATCATCCCGCTGTTCAACTCGACACAACCGATACCGCTGATCAGGTGCTGGGCAGTGCCGCCAACCGACAAATGTTCGCGATGCACCTGGAGTGGAATCCCGGACCGTTCTTCCCTGAGCGCTGCAAGACCATGGGTATCAACCTGACTCAGTTCGACCTTGATCAACAAGAGGCCATCATTGGGGAGTTCCGTAGCTATTGGGAGGGGCAGAACGTTGTCCGAAACCAGGGCAGTTGGGAACACAAGCTGGCTCAGCAGCTGCAGCGGGAGTCTCGTAAGCCGCAGATCGCTCTGTCTGGCGCTGACAGGCGGGCAGCGGTGACCCGCGAGATTATGGGCGCTGTTAAAAACAACGATCTGAACTGGCGATGACGATGACAGAACGCGAAAAGCTGGAACAGCTGATCAAAGACACCAACGGCGAGAAGTCCCGTAAGTGGTACGCGGAGCAGATGGGTGTTGCCCTGCATGTCGTGGATCACGCAAAACTGCGCCTGGGGTTCACTGGCTATACGTTACCACCGGTAGCCGCACCTGAAGGCGCCACCCACCAGCACAAGACCACTGATCAATTCATGCGTGTGTCTGGTAACCGGTTATTCCGCCTGGCTGCTGGTGGTGGTTGGGCTCTATCTACGCTGTCCCTGAAGGACGAGCAGCACAGCCTGAGACCATTGGAGGGAGTGAGCAATGCAGCATAGCCAAGTCATTAATCAGCAACAGAAGGCGCTGCAGCGGTCTGAGAAAGCACTGACGGAAGCCCGCGAGGTTATGCGTAAAGCCGCAGAAGCATTGGAGAAAGGCGGCGTTATTCTGGCAAAGCAGATCATCCGAAATTACGAAAGGCAGGTGTATGGCAGTGGCAAGAAAACAGGCTGATCGCGATCACCTGAGAGACGTGTCTGCGCTGGGCTGCGTGGTATGCCGCAACCTTGGGTACATGGGCAAGCACGATGCAGTACCGGCTGAGATTCACCACATCACCACTGGTGTTGGCATGAGTCAGAAGGCGACTGATTACCAGACTATCCCGCTGTGTGCAGCACGTCACCGCACCGGTGGGTGGGGAGTCGCTGTTCATGCGGGTGAGAAGGAGTGGGAAGGCCGCTACGGGGCTCAGACTGCTTTGCTTGCACAGGTAGAGCGTGAATTGATCGAGTACAGAGAAAGCATTGTGGGTCGCAGTGCATAACGAACACGTTTTTAAGTACTACCGCTGGAAAGAGTGGGTAGCAAAGCAACGTAAGCGGTGGGTGAGGGCTGATGTTATGTACCTGTGGGCAGAACAGGAAAGGAGAGTACAGGGTGGCAATGATTATAGGTATTGATCCGGATCTGGTTAAAAGCGGTGTGGCGGTTACTGAGGGCGGGGAGATACTTACTCTTGATGCGCTTCGCTTCTTTGATCTCTGCCAGTTCATTGATGAGCACAAACACCAGGCAGTGTTTCACCTTGAAGATGTGGAGTGCAACAAAAGCGTCTATCAGCGTAACACCAGCCAGGCGGGCATGCGAAAGATCGCTCAGAACGTGGGGCAGGTTAAAGCGATTGGCCGGTTGCTGGTGGAGTACCTGAAAGGCGCAGGCGCTGAATACAAGTTGGTGCGCCCGCTGGTGGGACCGATCAAGAAAGCCAAGAAAGATGCCGAGTTTTTTAATCGCCAGACCGGGTGGGCCGGCAAGAGCAATGAAGACAAGCGGGACGCTGCGCTGCTGGCGCTGTATGGATGATCCACCAGCAGATTCACGAAGCAGCCAATGCTGTTCTGGCTAAATACCCGGATCAGGACGCAATGGAGCTGGTGTTTTACGGGTACAGCAAGCAGATACAGGAATATGCCGCACCACTGATTAAGCGACAACGGCTGATGTTTCAACATAACGACAATCGATTTCTACCTTGGTGCACTGTGAGGCCTGATGATGGTAAATGAATATTCAATAGAGCAGCGGATAGAGGGGCTGATCGGCATTGTTGTTTCGCATTTTCTCCGGGGTGCGCTGGATGCAGGCTTTCATATGCCCCCGCAGTTTGAAGGGGCCGCTATCGACAACCGGAAGCCAGAATATCACCGCCGCAAGTCGCTAGAGGGGTTGCCTAAAGCTCAGACAGCGGATTTTGCCCTTGTTTCTGAGCGCTGCGCAAGAGGTCGGGCAGACGATAAGATGATTCGTGAGGTTGAGTACCTCAAAAAGCCTCATCATAACTACAGGTTGTCCTGCTATATGTTGTCGAAGCTGCCGGAGAAGTACGCCTCAGCGGTAATGGCTGAGTCATACATGAATGCAGTGTATAAGAGAGAGCATCGTGAAAAAGAGGTGGCTGCCTGGCTTGGGGTTACGGTACGGCAGTATAGGCATAACCGAGAAATGGCTAACCAGAAGCTGTCGGATATGCTGGTGGATTATGATAACTATCAGGCGCTTGCGTGATAAATAGTGGATAAATGAACAGGCTGTATAAAAATACATAAAAAGTGTTGACGTGACAGGAAAACCTGTTAAATTAATACCCAATCCAATTAGATTGGAATAAGTGACTTTAAGCAGAACCTCGCCTCGGCGGGGTTTTTTTATGCCTGCAATTTGGTGGTGGCGATGAGAGAGATTAACAGGCTGTTTATTCACTGCTCAGCCACTGCAAACTTTAAGCCGGTGCCAGCTGCGGACATCCATGACTGGCATCAGGATCGCGGGTGGGATGGAATCGGTTATACCGGTGTTATTCAGCCTAACGGTGATTTTGAGCGTGGTCGCCCTGATTACTGGGTACCCAGCCAGGCGGCAGGCAATAATCATGATGCCGTAGGCATCTGCCTGATTGGTACGGACGACTTTACGCCGGAGGCAATGGAAACCCTACGAGCGCTGGTTGTTGATTATAAAGACCGCTACGGCGTGTCAGTGCATGGGCACAACGAAGTAAACCCATACAAGACGTGCCCAGGCTTTGATGTTCAGTTGCAGTTGCGGCTTTGGGGCCTCTCTAATGCATAACCAAATTCAGACGGAAGAATATCAAGGGCCTGATCGCCGGGCGTCGCAGCCTCAAGGATGGCACGTGGATAAGACTGTATCGATTAGCCATCTACTGACCACGCTGGCCATGGTGATTGCTGGCTTCTGGTTTGTGGCTGATCAGGATAAGCGTATCGCCGAGAACGCCAAAGATATTCAGCACAATCAGCAATCAATCCAGCAGCAAGAGAGCCGCATGGTTCGGAGTCTGGATGCTATTAATGTGAAGCTGGATAAGCTGATCGATCGAGCCCTCAACGATTAATTAAAACCCGGAGAATAGAAATGCGGAACCGATATGGAATCATGGCGGCGCTTGCGCTCGCCTGTGCGGTAGTTGTTGGCTGTGCTGGCTTTGATAAAGCTGTCTCAGCAGTTCAGGCCGTACACGTACTGAAAGAGCGGGGCTGTGATGCGCTGACAGAAGAGACTCGCGAATCGCTGGTGCAGTACATCAGAGCGAAGTATCCGGAGTACCCAGAAGGTGGGATCTGTGATCCGGACTGGGTGCGTGATGTGCTGATCGATAAGGCGCTGGACTGGGAGAAAGGTGATGCCGTTCCTGACACCTCTGAAGAGCTGGGATATCAAACCGATAGCCGGGACGGACAACTGGGTAAACCAAACAACGATGGTATTCAGTTCACCAAAGTTACAGATTGTCGTGACGGTACCGGTGGGGTATGTGACGGATTTGGCGTCTATTCCAAGGCTGGCACACAGCTTCATGCACCCGGCATCGCGTCATATTCGGGCAGCGGCAGTGGTGCACGATCACTGTTACACGCATCAGTGCCATCGTATGACCAGAGCTCAGGCCGATCAGATACTGCTGGACGCCATGGCCGCTTTGCCGAGCCCCGCACCATGGTGGCAGCGCTGGATAGTGTGGGCGGCGGTTCGAGTTGGCGGGCGGGGTAACTGGTAGTAATGCCTCCTCGCACACCAAAGGCATGTAGACAGCAAGGCTGCGGTGGTACATCTACTGCAGCCCACGGCTACTGCCCAGAGCATGAGCACATCGCCGCAGAGAAAAAGAAAGCCTGGTCTACCGGTCGTGCTGGTCGTGGCCGAGGCGGCAGACCGTGGCGAAGAAAGCGGGACAGGATCAAAGCCCGCGCCAATGGGTTGTGCGAAGAGTGCTTGAAGGCTGGGATCATTACGGCAGGTCGCATCTGCGATCACATCATCCCAACGGCCGAGGGAGGCACGGACAGCGACGATAATCTTCAGTGGTTGTGCCAGTCGTGCTCAGACAGAAAGACGCAGGAAGAGGCGAAGAGGGCTCGACAGCGCTCCCTATAGAGGGGAGGGGCGGGTCAAATCTCTACAGCTTCGAGCGCGGACACCGTCCCCTGCAGTCATATTTTTTTACGGACAAAATTAAAAATTAAATCCGGGAGGGGATATGGCCGGTCAATCCATCATGCCCGGCCGAGGTCGGAAGCCCGCCGCCAATAAGAAAAAGATGCTTTCAGGTAGCAAGCACGCAAACCCTGAAGCGGTTGAATTTGAACTGGTGAATAACGTAGACCCGCCGGATTGGTTGCCGGAATTGGGACGTGAGATGTGGAAAACGGTTTGTCCGCATCTGTGTAAAGAGAAAGTTCTGGCGGTTACAGACCTTCATAATCTGGAGGCGTTCTGTTCGGCTTACGCAACCTTTCGTGAGGCTGCGCTGGAAATAGCAGGTTCTGGTCTTGTTGTGACTGGCGCCACTGGCGGACCAGTTAAGAACCCTGCGGTAACGGTTAAAAATGAAGCGATGCGCCAAATGGTTATGTTTGGCGGGGCGCTTGGGTTGGATCCATCTGCCAGGGGGCGCTTGATGGGTCCGAATGGTGGCGCAGAGGGGAATGAATTTTCGGAGTTTTAACGGATGGCCGCTTATCCCAACGTCAACGCAGCGAATAAGTATGCGCGGGATGTTGTAGCGGGAAAAATACCGGCCTGTCGTTACGTTATTCTGGCCTGTCAGCGTCATCTGGATGACCTGAAGAAGTCTAAAACCAAGGATTTTCCTTATCGTTTTGATAGGGATGCTGCGGAACGTGCCTGTAAGTTCATCCAGAAGTTGCCCCACACAAAGGGCAAGTGGGCGCGTGAGCGGCGCAAGCTGGTGCTTGAGCCGTGGCAGCTGTTCATCGAGGCTTCTGTCTTTGGCTGGAAGCGGAAGAAAGACGGCCTTCGCCGCTTCCGTGAAGCGTATGCCGAGATCCCGCGAAAGAATGGCAAGTCGGCTATTGCCGCCGGTACCGCGCTTTATCTGTTTGCAGCGGATAACGAACCAGGTGCAGAGGTTTATTCCGGTGCGACCAGTGAGAAACAGGCATGGGAGGTGTTCAGACCGTCCCGTCAGATGTGTCTCAAAACCCCGGCGCTAACCAGTCATTTTGGGATTGAGGTAAACGCAAAGAACCTGAACCGGCCCTCTGATGATGCTCGATTCGAGCCGATTATTGGTGATCCTGGCGATGGTGCTTCGCCACACGGGGCCATCGTGGATGAATACCACGAGCACCCGAATGATTCGCTGTACGACACCATGATTACCGGTATGGGTGCGCGAGAGCAGCCGCTGATACTGGCGATCACTACTGCTGGTTACGACATTGCCGGGCCCTGCTATGAGCACCGTGGCCGGGTAATTGAGATGCTGGAAGGTATCACGCCGGATGATCAGCTGTTCGGCATTATCTACACCATCGATCAGGGCGATGACTGGACAACGGTCGAAGCGCTGCGCAAAGCAAACCCCAATATGGGGGTGTCGGTGTATGAAGATTACCTGATCAGCCAACAGCAGCGGGCTATTAAAAACCCACGTCTGGTTAACACTTTTAAAACTAAACACCTGAACCTCTGGGTTCAGAGTAAAACCGCTTTCTTCAACATGGAGAAGTGGAAAGAGTGCGAAGACGCTACCCTGACGCTGGATCAATTCCAGGGTGAGGATTGTACGCTCGGTATGGATCTGGCGCGCAAGCTGGATATGAACAGCATGCCGCGAGTATTTAGCCGGGATATTGAGGGTAAGCGGCACTATTACAGCGTTGCGCCTTGCTTCTGGGTGCCGGAAGACACGGCGTTCAATGAAGACAATAAACGTACGTCGGAGCGCTATCAGGGCTGGATCAATCAGGACTACCTGATACCCACTGATGGGGCTGAAATCGATTACCGGGAGATTCTGGCAGAGGCTCAGGATACAGAGAAAATCGCGCCGGTTGTTTGCACTGCAATCGACCCCAGCGGCGCGACAAACCTATCGCACAACCTGGCAGACGAGGGGTTAAACCCCGTCACCATTACCCAGAACTACACCAATCTGAGCGACCCCATGAAAGAACTGGAGGCGGCGATCAATGCTGGCCGATTCCATCATGACGGTCATCCGATCATGACGTGGTGTATTTCCAATGTTGTCGGCAAAAACCTACCGGGCAACGATGACGTTGTGCGCCCGATTAAAGAGGGTGTCGACAACAAAATTGATGGCGCCGTGGCGCTGATGATGGCAATAGGCCGCATCATGCTCCAGGAAGACACCTCGTCCAACTATGACGATCCAGACTACGGAATTTAAATGAAAGCAGCAGCGATTGATCTTGTTGGCCTTGTTGGTTTGGCGGGTATTGGGTATGGCGCTTTTCTGATTTATGAGCCTGCGGCATACATTGTTACCGGCGCCTGTCTGGTGGCTTATGCCGTTAAGGCGGCACCAAATGTAGAAGGTGGCAATTAATGTCTATTTTCTCTGTTTTGCAGAGCCGAACTTCTGGAGTGGAAAAGCCAGAAGAGTGGTTTGTAAACTCGCTGGGAGGCTCTAAGCCTACGCTATCCGGTGAGGTGGTTACTACTGACACGGCCCTTAAGGTGTCTACGGTGTTGTCTTGTATAAAGGTGATCTCCGAAGATCTCGCAAAGTTGCCTTTGCATATGTACAAGAGTGATGGCGAGGGAAGCAGAGAGAAGCAGAAAAAGCATCCTGTATATAAGCTGTTGCGCCGCAAGCCAAACAGATTTCAAACCGCTTTTGGATTCAAGAGCTTTATGCAGGCGGAGGTGATGCTCGAAGGTAACGCTATTGCAGTGATTATGCGTGATGGTCGTGGCAATCCTGTAGAGCTGATCCCGCAGCGTTATAAAGATGTCACGGTGCTTGAGTCAAAGGACGGAGAACTGTTTTACGACCTTGGTAGCGGGAAAGGGATTGCTCCAGCCGAGGACATTATACACCTGAGAAACTCGCTTTCTCGTAATGCCAAAACCGGTGATTCATCAATAAAGCTGATGGCTGAAACAATCGGCCTCGCTTCCGCTGCGGAAAAACACGGTAGTGCCGTCTTTGGAAACGGTGCCACACCTGGTGGTTATCTTAAGTTTGAGGGCAAGCTTGAAAAGCCGGTCAAAGAGAAGATAAAGCAAGACTGGGAAGAGATGCATCGTGGCGTGCACAACACCAATCGAGTAGCTGTTCTGACCGAGGGGGCGTCATTTGAAGCAAGCCCCATTAGCCACGAAAACCTTCAGTACCTGGAAACGAGAAACTTCCAGGCATACCAGATCTGCGGATTCTTCCGGGTCGCCCCACACCTTGTGGGGATTATGGATAAAGCGACCTTTTCAAATATTGAGCATCAAGGGCAACAGCACGCAAATAACGCGATTCTTCCGCATGCAGTGAACTGGGAAGAAGAGCTGTTTGACAAGCTTCTCTTTGAAGATGAGCAGGATTCGGGGTTTTACTTCGAATTCCTCATGGATGCCATTATCCGCGCTGACTACAAGACCCGAATGGAAGGCTACAAGATGGCTATTGAGTCATCGATCATGACGCCTGATGAAGCCCGCCAAAAAGAAAACATGAACAGTCGCCCTGAAGCGGATTATCTGATGAGACCGATGAATATGTCCGTGGTCGGTGAAGAGCACGAGCAGGAGCAGGAAGAATGAGACATTCACTTGTACAGCAGTTGATTATGGATGAGCCGCTGATGATTTCAGCAGCAAAGCTGGAAACTATTCTGGCTGTGGTCGCGGAGCGTGAAGGCTTGAATGTCACTGCAGAACAGATGATGGGGCGCGGCGATTCCTCAACACTCACTGCTGGTGGGTCTGTGGCAGTTATTCCGGTTACAGGGTCGATTACTCATCGGCCTACCGGTTTGTCTGCCATGTCTGGCCTAACGAGTTATGAGCAGATCGATGCTCAGCTTGATCAGGCACTTTCTGACAGTTCAGTAACTGAGATTGTTCTCGATATAAACAGCCCTGGCGGCATGGTTGCCGGAGTCTTTGATCTGGCTGACCGGATCTATGAGGCCAGAGAGCATAAGCCAATTACCGCAATTGTGAATGAAGGGGCTTACTCAGCCGCTTATGCGATTGCTTCTGCGGCGACTGAAATCATTGTGCCACGTACTGGCGGTGTGGGCTCTATCGGAGTAATTACCGCTCACGTAGATAAGTCCGCTCAGAATGAGCAGAAAGGCCTGAGTGTTACATACATAACAGCCGGTGCAAAAAAGGCGTATGGGAACCCTGATCAGCCACTGAGTAGTGAGGCGCTTTCTGATATCCAGCAGAGGGTAGACAAGTCTTACGAGCTCTTTGTTAGCACGGTAGCAAGAAATCGCGGCCTTGCTGTAGATGGCATTCGAAATACTGAGGCTGGCACTTTCTCTGGCGCTGATGCTGTCTCTGCCGGACTGGCCGACCGGGTAATGTCTGCCCGGGATGCTCTTTCCATGATTTTACAGCGCAACGCAAAAAAAGAGCCGACATCCAGAACGGTAGGTCGTCGTGCTCGAGCAATTGCAATTCAATCCTGAACCTCGGTCGAGGTTATAACTAAAGCTCTTATAGGAGAGTAAGATGAAAACACTCGCAGAGTTAATGCGTCAGCGTGCCGAGATTCAGGCAAGTATCCAGGCTATCGCTGATAAAGAATCAGGCCTGCCAGAAGGTGAGTCTCTGTCAGCCGAAGAGGTGGCTGAATTCGATAAGCTGGAGGCGTCTTTCAAGGACATCACTGGCCAGATTGAGCGGCAAGAGAAAGCGCAGGCAATGCAGGCCTCTGTCGCAACCCCTGTTGCTCACCCGGGCCAGGCGGCTGCAAACCTGAATGGTCGCGACGAGTCAGAGCCAGGTATTGGTCTGGCGCAGGCGGTTGTGTGTCTGTCTGCTGCTCAGGGTAATCATATGTATGCAGCTCAGATCGCAGAAACGCAGTTCGGTCGCACCGATCTGTTTGCAGCGATGGATGTTGCCACTCCGAACTCTGCCGGTGTTCTGGTTCGTGAACAGACATCTAACGAGATGATCGAACTGCTGAAGCCTCTGACGGTAGTTCGCCGCATGGGTGCTCGAACAATCCCAATGCCAAACGGCAATCTGACAGTGCCGCGTAAAACCGGTCGCGGTCAGGCGGGTTATGGGCCTGAAGGCGCAGATATTGGCAAAACACAGTCCACCTATGGGCAGACAAAGTTCTCAGCCAAAAAGCTGACGGCGCTGACGCCTATTTCTAACGACCTGATCCGTCAGGCAAGCCATTCCGCACTGGAGCTGGTACGTGATGACCTTACTGAAGCTGTTTCGCTGGAAGAAGATCTGAACTTCCTGCGCTCTGATGGTTCAAGTGATGCACCTACCGGTCTGCGCCACCAGGCTCATGCGGACAACATTGTCCCTGACACCAGCGGTACTGCTGCACCGAACCTGGCTCAGGTTGATGCATATCTGAACTCTCTGATTCTGAAGCATCGCCTGGCAGATATTCCAATGCGTGATTGTGGTTGGATTCTGTCTCCATCGGTTTATACCTACCTGGAAGGCCTGCGCGATGGCAACGGCAATAAGGTTTATCCAGAGCTGGCCAATATGCGCCTGAAGACCTTCAAAGTTGAGTTTACCAACCAACTGCCTGAAGACCTGGGTGTGGGTGGTAACGAGTCTGAGATCTACTTTGTCGATTTCAGTCAGGTTCTGATCCCTGACACTATGAGCATCAGTCTGGCAATTTCCACTGAAGCGTCTTACAAGGATGGTGCTGACATGGTGAGTGCGTTTAGCCGCGATCAGACAGTGGTGCGTGTCATTGCAGAGCACGATCTGGGCCTGCGACACGATAAAGCTGTCGCTGTCGGTACCGGTGTTCGCTGGGGTATTAATTAAGAGGTCTCTGGCCTCTTTTTTATAAAGTTTACAGGAGAATGAATCATGGCTACGGCTAAAGATAACGAAGCGAAAAGCGAAGAAAGCAAAAAAGTAGCGGTTGTTTTTGAAAAACGCTGGAATCGCTATTTCCCCAAGGATATTGCCGGTTTTGACAAAGAAACCGCTGACGATCTGGTGAAAGCAAAGATCGCTAAGCTTCATAAATAAAATAACCTCACTCAAAAGCGCTCCTTCGGGAGCGTTTTTCGTTGAGTTTATTTAGGTGATCCTATGCCCATTACAACAGTAGATCCTGCGATCAACGAACCGGTCACTCTGAGCGAAGTGCGGGCGCAGTGTCGCATTGATGACGACATAACCGCAGAGAATGGTTTGCTGCAGTCGTACATCACAGCAGCACGCGAGTATTGCGAACAACAGACCGGACGGCACTTTGCTGAAAAGACGCTGCGCTACAGCGGTGTTTTTGATAATGACGGCATTGAGCTGTGCCCGGGGCTGACAGAGGTATTGTATGTCGAGTACCTGGACCCGCAAGGTGCGACTAAACAGCTTTCTGCCGGGTCGTACTATATCGACCGGGTTTCGCTGGTGGGCTCCGTACTGCCGCTGCGAGGCTGGCCTGCTGTGCTGGCTAACCATCCGCACCCGGTTACCGTTGAATTTGAATGCGGCGGGCAAGACTGCCCCACGCCGGTTAAACAGGCCATTCTGCTGCTGGTGGCGCACTGGTACAGCAATCGCGAAGCGGGCAGCTTTGGCGGTGTGAGTACCGAAGTAGCGTTCTCTGTGTCTGCGCTGCTGCAGTCCTACAAAGTGGTGCGGATATGAAGCGTCAGGCGATTGGTAACCGCAACCAGAAAATTGTGCTGTTTAAACCCGCAGGCGGTCAATCGCCATCCGGCGCACCGATTAAGCACCGGTTTATTCAGGTGGCCGCGCCGTGGGCGAGTGTTCAGCAGAAATCCGTTGCAGAAGATACTGCGGGCGATCAGGACCAGTACTCAGCCCGCTATGAAATCGGCCTGGCATGGCGCGAAAATCTGCGCCCCGGCTGGCTGATTATGTGGCGTAAACAGTTACTGAAGGTGATCGCCGTGGATGATAGCGATCCCCGCCGACAGAACATGCTGATCAGCGCCGAAACCAGCAATGCCGCTGCCGAACTTGAGTACAGCGATAACACCATTGTCGATCAGGCCATTAATACGTTGGCTGACGCCGTGAACGGGTGACCGATGTTTGAGCGCATAGAGGTAGAAGGGTTACAGGATCTGGAGCGGCAATTGGTCGCTCTGGGTGCCAAGGATGGCCTTACCGCTCTGCGCCGGGCAGGACGGGCAGCAATGGAGCCTGTAAAAGATCAGATGGAGCGTACAGCGCCCTTTGATGAGCGCAAAGATAAACGCGCGCAGTCAGATGACGCCCCGGCAGAACACCTGCGAGACAGCATCAAAATCACCAGTAAGCGGCAGGACAAGCGCAAAGGCGGTAAAAATAATGCCATCACCGTTCGCGTAGGGCCAAGCAAGAAACATGCTGCAAAGGCCTTGTGGAGTGAGTACGGCACAGAAAAGCAGCCCGCCAAGCCCTTCATGCGCCCCGCGCTATACGACAACCGTCACACCGCACTGAGCACCTTTAAAAATAAACTGGCATTCGAGATTGCCCGCATTATCCGGCGCAACCAGAAAAAAGGCTGACTATGAACCTGGAACAGGGGCTAAACACTTGGCTAACAGAACAGACCGGGCTAGCTGCCTACTGGCTGGAGCGGCCCGCAGGCGTTAATCGCTGCGTGGTCTACCGCTGCATCAGCCCCGGTCAGGTTGAGGGTAATCTCAAAGACCCGGGCATCCGGTCAGATCTCTATTCGATTACCGTCTATAACGATGACCCGGAAAAAGCCAAAGCCGCCTCCGACACCCTGCGCACCCTGCACACCTTTCACGGTGATTTAGGTGGCTACCCCGTGCACCGCATAACGCTGGCGGGCGGGTTCGACCAACCGCTCAGGGGTGAATCGGGTATATCGGTTTACCAATTCAATCGTGATTTTACCATCCACCACTGAACAGTGAGGAAACCCCATGTCTATTGCTGATCCAAGCACCTACGCAAAACTACCAGACGGCACCCGATTTCTTTGGGGTGCGCTGGGCACAGCCACTGCAGATATGAAGCTGCTGAAAGATGCCGATGCCGTCGGCACCACCGGTAAAACAGCGGGCTTCGTCGCCGTTGACCGGCTGATCGACACCGAAAAAAAATACATGGCCGACACGCCAGACGGCGAAGATAAAGAGTTCGTTTTTGTGGATGATGCCACTGATGCGGACCTGCAATCGTTTCTGAATGCTGCTGACACCCGAGATACGGTTCTGGTGCGCATCGAGTTTCCGAATGGTCGCTGGGCAACCATGACTATCGCGCTAGGCGGCTGGCGTCAGGCAGAGCTGGCGAAAGGTGAGCCACTGAAGCTGGTGGTTTCCGGCAAGCAGAACGGTATCGATCGCGGCAAGGCATAAGCCTGCCGCACTTCCTCTTTAATTGATTTCAGGAACAGCCATGTCTCTTAAACAAGCACTGCTCACGCCAGTAAATCTGGCGCCAGTTACTGTTACCGCCTTTGATGCTGAATTTAAGGTCCAGCGCCTGGCAACGGCGCGCCTGACTGAGTTTCACGCGCGACAGAAAGAGCTGCAAGCGGCCAATGATGGCGAGGGCCTGAATCAGCTCGCGGCGGGTCTGGTGTTGCACTCCCTTCTGGATGAAAACGGTAATCCGATGATTGAGTCGGTCACCATTGATGAGCTGCTGGCGGCACAGCCCCCGGTGGCAATTAATGCAGCGCTCACCAGTGTTATGCAGGCCAACTACGCGACCAGCGAGGGCCTGGAAGACGCAAAAAAAGACTGACCGGCGACCCGGCGTTACGCGCCTGTTTTGAAATAGGCGAAATTGTCGGGCTTGCTGACCCCCGCGAAATATACCATTCCGATTGCGAACTGCTGGCCCTGTGGCGTGGGCACTTCGCACTTAAATCTGCACCCGGCACACCTTCCGGCTACACCAGCACCGCTGGCACCGTAGACGAGCAGGTCAATGCGTGTGAACGGCTACTCATGTAGGTGAACCATGGGCGATATTGCAAAACTCACGGTCGGGCTGTACGCCAATAGCGCCCAGTTTGTCAGTGAGCTGCAGAAGACTCAGCGCAAATCTAAAAGCTGGTCTAAAGCAGTAGTCGGACACTACAACACCGCCAAGGTGGCTGGCGCTGCCATGGGTGTCGCTGTGACAGGTGCGCTCACCCTGATGTATAACTATCAGGCGCAGGTGATCGACCAGACCGCCAAATTTGCTGACCGTATCGGTATCAGCACTGAAGCGCTAACCCAGTTCCGCCATGGCGCTGAGTTAACTGGTGTGGGTGCCCGCAGCATGGATATGGCGCTGCAACGGATGACGCGCCGCATTCAGGAGGCGGCAGGCGGTAGCGGTGAAGCTGCACCTGCACTTCGTCAATTAGGGTTGGATGCGGCTACACTGGGTCAGATGACGCCCGATCAGCAGCTGCACGCACTGGCAGATGCCTTTACACAGGTAGAAAGCCAGTCAGAACGGGTACGCCTTGCCTTTAAACTGTTCGACTCCGAAGGGGTCGCGATGGTGAACATGCTGTCCAATGGTTCGCAGGGCTTGCGCGCCATGGCAGACGAGGCGGACGCGCTGGGCATTACCCTGTCCCGTATCGATGCTAACAAAGTTGAAATGGCGAATGACGCCATGTTCAAGGTTAAACAGACCAGTACCGCCTTTCAGCAGCACCTTACCACCGAGCTTGCACCCGTTGTGGGTGGGTTGGCAGATGAGTTTGTCGAGCTGGCCAAAGCGCACGGAGGCATGTCAGTTTTTATTACAGATGGAATTGACAGTATTGCAACAGGTGTTGGCTATGTAGCTAATGCCTATCACGGATGGCAGCTGATATTTGCCGGTATTTCGACCGCCTATCTGAGTTTAAAGCTTGAGATTATGTCGGGCATGCAGGGCATGTCGGATGGGGCGTATGCGGTTGGTAATGCAATTACCAAAGGCATGATCTGGCCGCAACTGAAAGCACTTGAACTGCTGGGAGAGGTTAGCCCGCTTGCCCGCCAGATAAAGGCGGATCTTGAAGATCTGGTAACGCTAGAGCGCCCAAGCATTGTTGATGTTCAGCAGGTTGAATCTGATCTTGCGCAGGCCTCGGCACGTTGGAATGAACTGCTGACAGCGCCTTTACCGTCTGATGGCATTGACCAATGGATGGAAAACACCCGCGCTAGATTCAACGAAGCGGCAGAGCTGTACGCCTCCTCCGTAAACTACAACGCGCCTGGGGCTACCGGCCTACCTGCAGGCGGCTCATCAGGCGAAACTGAAGCGGATCGCGCCCGACAGCGACTTCAGGATGAAATGGAGCAGATCCGGGTAGGCTTTTTGGAAAAGCAGGATCTGGAAAAAGAACAGCGCGACCAGCGGCAGGCAGTGTTGGCTGAATGGTACAGAGTCGAGCTGGATGCTCACCGTGCGAACGAAGAGCGGCAGAAAGAAATCACCCTGCAGTATCTTGATCTGAGCAAAAAGAATCGTCAGAAATATGATTCTGCAATCGACAAGATGGAAACCGCAGCTACTCAGAAACGCTTGAATAATGCTGCCAGCATGTATGGGTCATTGGCCGGTCTATCTAAGGCCTTTGCTGGTGAACAATCTGATATCTATCGCGTGATGTCCGCCGCTCAACATTCATACACGCTGTACAGCACGCTGCTTTCCAGTAAAGAGGCAATTGCCAAAGCTTGGGCGTCTGCTCCATTCCCTGCAAACCTTTGGGCGGTAGGGATGGCAGCCGCAGAGACCGGTGCGCTATCTGCGGCTGTTCAGTCGCTGACAGTACCCCGCTATCACACCGGCGGTATCGCAGGCATGCCGTCCGATAATTTTGGTCGTGATGAAGTGCCCGCCATTCTGGAGCGTGGGGAAGAGATAATCACCGAGCGCGACCCCCGCCACCGCAATAACCTGACTCAGTCCGCTGCTGGTGGGCGCTCTATGACAGTAATCGTCGAAAATCACGCCGAGCCGGTCACGGCTCGCACCGAAGAGGACGACGAAGGGCGGTTGAAGCTGATACTGGAACGCGCTGATGAATACATTGCGGGCGGCATCGCGACCGGCAACGGCGAAACCTCTTTTGCCATTGAAAGCATACTGGGCGGCAACCGTGCCGCCTCGGCGGTGTAACCCATGAATATTGATGATCTCGAACCCTGGCCACTCGCCAAGCTCGACTATCCGCTAAACAACGGCTATCGCTACCAGCGCCACGACAATCGCCAGCACTCCCAAATGGAAGCAGGGGCGGGTGTATCACGCTTGAAATCACGCTATACCGTCGTTGAGTACCAGTTCGAGCTGCTACTCACTGCCGCACAAGAGGCCTATTTCCGCTGGTGGATTGCCGCCAAGATCAACATGGGTAATGACTGGTTTGCTATGCCGCTACTGACGGGCGCGGCGGTCAATACGGTTGCTGCTCAGTTCAGTAAAAAGGGTATCGGTGCATCTGTGAAATCCGGGCGATTCTTTCGCGTTAAATGCAAAGCGGTATCGTTTGAACTGCCATCCGAGCAGCTGGAAGAACCGGTACTGGATGACCTACTGCACCTGGGAACAATGGAATTTACTGCAGGCGTAGATACGCTGCGCAAAGCCGTTAACGAGGACTGAAAATGTCAAACATCAAACAAGACGCTGAAGAAATCTCCAGCCTGAAAGACAAATTTAAAGCCTTTGTTGAGGGCGATAAAGATGCGACTTACGACACGCCAAGCGGCCCGAAAAAGTCCATTGAAGGGCGTATTCATGAAACGCTGGTAGTGCCCAACAACGAAACCGGTTCAAACAAGCAGGCGGCGCTGGATGCGCAGGGGGCGGCTGAAAAAGCTGAATCCGGGGCGGCAGTATCTGCCACTGCCGCAAAGCAAGATGCGGATCGTGCGGTTACTGAGCGTCAGCAGATCACTACTGAACTGAGCCAGGTGCAGGCGCTGGCGGCGCAGGTGGCGGCGGATAAGCTGCTGGTTGAGTCTACCAAAATCGGTGATGAGGATTATGTTGTACCGGCGGTGGTTCAGCTGCTGGCCGGGTATGCCGATGTGGTTGATGTGGCTATCTCTGATGCGGTGTGGGCTGAGCATGCGTATAAATGGGGTGCTCCGGCGCAGTTTGTAGCGGTGGGGCTGGCTGATAAAGTTGTGCTGCATAATCTGACTAAACCGGGCTTGCCTGTATGGATTGAGTTGAATAATGCAGGCAGCAGCCCAGGGGAGTGGACTGGGAATGCTATCCCATACAACGGTGGTAGTGGCTCTGATGGCTGGATATCAAGCATCGCCTGCGTCGGATCGCTGCTCTGCGTCGGTCGCGCTGAAACAGCAGGTAACTGGTACTCAGGGCTGATTATTGTTGATTTTGCAGCAGATCAAATCCGTCGATTCAAGCACGATGGTCTTGGTGTTTATCAGGGTGGGGTTGCTGATGCCAGTGGGAATAAAGGTTATGTCGAGATTAGTACTGCGGTGGGTCAAAAGCTGGGCGATGACGATGAGCAGCAGCATATCAACGACGTAGCTGCCCGCATTGCCGACGATGCCCCAAAACACCCGGTTTCCGGACTGCCTATGCCGCATATTGCTGTTGCGACGGATGGTGGTGTGTCTGCGCTGACGCCTGATGATCAGGGCGGCTGGAGTGTTGCGAATATTACTGGCCAGAAACAGCCAGTTATAGCAATCACTATTAACGGACACATGGAAATTGTTGCATCGTATAACTATCAGGATAGCGTTGCTGTGTACGATTTTCCGACTGCGGATATTGCAAATACTCTATATGCGCGGAGGTTTTATCCTGTGAGTAGTCCTCATGGTTCTTTGCCGTATATGCTGGGCGGTAGTATTCGCTCGATGGCTGGTGATCTGTTCTATTCATCCTATGGACTGACAATTCAGAAGCAGAATCCCGTGAGTTCGATAAAAGGTATGGCGGCTCATCTCTCTGAAGACTTCTCCACTTCATTTCTGCCCGGCGATGTGCAGTCCGCCGTCCTGTGTGACGGTGAAGAGGGTGTGATTGTTGAGCTGATAGAAGAGGCTGACTGGTCGGCTGGGCTGGATGGTTGGTCACCTGAGTCAGGGAATATAGTACCAGCGCATAACGGGGACGGGTCCGTAACGTTAACGTATCCGAACGGGGTAACAAATTCTCGCGGGTTTAAGAAACCGGATTTGGGAGGGCAGCTGGTTTTATGTGTGTTTGAGGCTAAATCCGCTCAATCTATTCGATTTAGAGGCCATCAGGCCCCGGCAGGTTATTTGCAACTGACTGATAGCTGGGTTGAATATGAAGCGGTATTACCGGATGGTGTGAATTTTTATGCGCACGGCGATGATGTCACTGCAAATCCCGGCTGTACTGTTGATATTCGCAATATGCGGGTTAAATCGCTGGCTGAAGACCGCTCTGGCCGCAATAATCACGCGAAAATTCACGGTACGCTGAATCGCTCGAAACCGGCTGGCTCTGATCTGGCGGTGTGGAGCGGGTTTAATGCTAGTAATTTTGTTGAGCCAGAGGCTGTTGATGTATCTCAGCCGTTTTCGATTACTGTGTGCTGTCCTGCTGGGAATCCGCATTTTGGGCAGGCTGATCTGGTAGGTCAGGTAGCGTATGAGAAAACCAGTTTCGCTACACGCTACTCCAGCTCTACGAATGACTATTCGTTGCGCGGACATGGTTTGCCGAGTGATGGTATTCCGCTCCGTGCGGGTGCGAGTGCTGTGACGCTGGTATATGACGGTAGCAATATCATCACGTATTGTGACGGAATGGAAATTGGTCGGCATGCGGGCGCGTTTACATCAGTGCCTGATGCGGCGTTGTCGATCGGTGCTCGAGGCTATGCTGCTGCATATTCCCAGTTTTCAGATATTGTAGAGTCTGTTGTTTCCAAAACGCCGCCATCTCCCGACCAGATCCGCGACATCCATCGCGATATGCTCAACAAACTGAAAAAACCGTCTGCACTGACCGGCACGGTTAAAGCGGTGGCGCACGACCCAGTGCGCGGCGATGACTGGATTGCGTGTTCAGACCGCAAGCTGCACCGGTTGACGCCGCGTGGTACCACGTTTGAACAGACTGTTGATGTGCCGGCAGGTGTGGGTGATATCAAAAGCCTGG
>JAOXSA010000209.1 GCA_025800245.1 Amphritea sp.
CAGACCGTTCGCACCTGTTGGTGATCGTTAACTGTGGCAGATGCAATTTTTCCCCATCGAAATCATTTCTCAGGGGAGAAAACACATGATCCGCTATATCTACGGCAACGACCTGCACAAGTTCCCACAGCTGGCACGTTCTATGTTCAAAGACCGTGCCGCCCAGTTCAAGATCCGCCACAACTGGGAGGTGACTGTTGATGCCGATGGCTATGAGCGCGATGAATATGACGCTGAAAACCCACTTTATCTGATCTGGCAAAATCCCGATGGCAGCCATGGTGGTTCGCTGCGCCTGATGCCGACTGTTGGCCGCACGATGGTGAATGATCACTTCACTCATCTGACGGATGGCGTGCGTATCGAAAGCCCTTTGATTTGGGAATGCACGAGATTCTGCCTTGCCCCCGGTGCACACCCAGGTGTGGCTGCAGCACTGATGCTGGCTGGGGGTCAGATCATGGAAGAATTTGGTGTGGAACACTTTGTAGGGGTGTTCTTTGGATCAATGGTGCGTGTGTTTGATCGTATCGGTTCCAAACCCGATGTTATCGGCACGGAAGGCAAAGGTCGCGCGGCCATCAGTATCGGTCTGTGGGATTTCACCCCAGAGGCACAGGCACGTGTCGCGAAAACGGCTGGTGTGAC
>JAOXSA010000216.1 GCA_025800245.1 Amphritea sp.
ATGGACATCGCCAGGATATCGCCGCGGTCTTCAAACGGTGCCAGTTCCTGTGGCAGTTGAGTATAGAAGTAGCCTGCACCACCGAAGCTGATCGCCATAATCAACAGAGCCAGCATGCGGGATTTCAGTACTTTGCCCAGCAGGCGCTGGTACCCATGGGTCATTCCCTGCAGCCAGCCTTCAATCAGATTGAACAGCGCACTGTGCTTTTTCTCATGCTTGAGCAGGCGAGAAGACATCATCGGCGACAGTGACAGGGCGATAATGGTGGATACCACTACAGCGCCGGCCAGAGTCAGAGCAAACTCAGTGAACAGTTTACCTGTACGACCCGGAGTGAACGCAACCGGTGCGAATACCGCCACCAGTGTCAGTGTGGTCGCAATAACCGCAAAGCCGATCTCTTTACTGCCTTTGAAAGCAGCCTGAATCGGAGACAGGCCGTTTTCAACGTGACGGTAGATGTTTTCCAGCATTACGATGGCATCGTCCACCACCAGACCGATTGCCAGTACCATCGCCAGCAGGGTCAGGGTGTTGATACTGAAGCCCATGATCAGCATGAACGCGAATACGCCGATCAGTGACAGTGGAATGGTGATAATCGGAATCAGCGTCGCACGCAGGTTACGCAGGAAGAAGAAAATTACCAGCACAACCAGCAGGCTTGCACCCAGGATGGTGTTGAATACCGACTTGATCGATTCAGCAATAAAGATTGAGGAATCGTAAGCCAGCTCGACTTTGAGGCCTTCCGGTAGCGCTTTTTCGATCTGTGGCAAGCGCTCCTGAATACCGCGGGATACGTCCAGCGGATTCGCAGTGGATTGCTTTACCACACCCAGCGCAACAGCTGGCTCGCTCTTGAAGCGGGACTTATTACGCTCACTCTCTGGTGCAATCTCAACCCGGGCAACATCGCGGATCCGCACCGGATAACCGTTATCCTGGCG
>JAOXSA010000225.1 GCA_025800245.1 Amphritea sp.
AGGGTGTTTGCGTGGTCCAGCATGGTGCCAGCACGCCAGATGAACGCGCGACGATATGCAGTGTCACTGGTTGCCTCCCCTACGATAACAGAGCCGTCCGCAGAGACACTATATGCATAGCTTTCTCCAGTATTGTCGCCCCCAAATCCTGCATACCAGATGAAGTCCACCGAAACGCACGGCGGGCATCGCTATCATCATACGACCATCCTAGAACGACTGAGCCGTCAGCTGAGACGCCCTCAGCACGACTAAATCCAGTATTGCCCCTTCGCAGAGTGCCCAAGTCCTGCATACCTGAAGACGTCCAGCGAAACGCGTGAGCATCTTCGAGGGGGGCATCGTCAGTCGAGGCATACCCTACAACGACTAAGCCGTCTGCAGACACACCGAAAGCAGTGCTAAGTCCAAAATTGTCCCCCCCGCAGGGTGCCCAGTTTCTGCAAACCCGTTGCGCTCCAAAGTGTCGCAACGGTGCCCCCATTTGCGCTATGCCCGACGACCACTGAACCGTCCGCTGAAACTCCCCAAGCACCGCTGAACGTCGTATCATCGCCGTTAAGGGATCCTAGATCTTCAATGCCACTACCGACCACAGGGGTCGCGAGGGTCAGGCACAGTGTAGTCGTCGAAAGAAATTTGTATTTCATTGAATCTCATCCAGTTTTTCTTTTTGTTACCGGTGAAACTCCCTAAAATTAATATGTGGATACCCACACATACGCCTTACACGATCAGCCCCATCCACCCCTCACGTTCGGCAATGGCGCGCGCGTTTTCTTCCAGTTGTTTCAGCGCTGCCTCTGAAAACCCCATCTGCCCGATCAGCCCAAGGTTCGCGGCCAGCAGCATCGCTTGCTTGTCGTTCTGGGCGTGCAGCTTGTGACGCACCTGCTTCAT
>JAOXSA010000240.1 GCA_025800245.1 Amphritea sp.
ACCGACCGCTGCACCCAGTTTGTCAGCAACGTTATAGAGCAGCTCGAAATTATCCCCGTTACCCATACCGCGACCACCGGAGATGATGGTGTCAGCAGCGGTGAGTTCAGGGCGATCAGACTTCGCCAGCTCTTCGCCAACAAAGCTGGACTGACCGGCATCGCAGGCTTCCGTAATGCTCTCAATGACAGCTGAACCGCCGTCAGCAGCCACAGGATCGAATGCCGTGCCACGAACAGTCAGTAGCTTCACTGCATCCGCTGTTTTAACAGTCGCAATCGCGTTACCGGCGTAGACCGGGCGCTGGAAAGTATCCTCAGCTTCAACCGCAATCACATCGGACAGTTGGTTCACATCCAGCAGCGCAGCAACCCGCGGCAGATAGTTTTTACCGCTGGTCGTTGCCGGTGCCAGAATATGGCTACGGCCCTCTGCCAGCGACAGGATCAGTTTAGAAATGTTTTCAGCCAGTTGATGCTCATAGGCACTGTTATCAGCCAGCAGTACTTTTGCCACAGCAGGGATCTGTGCCGCCGCATCCGCCACAGCCTGACAACCCGCACCGGCAACCAGCAGTTCAATCTGAGCACCGTTTTTGGCAGCGATCTGCTCAGCGGCCGCCAGTAGGTTCAGGGTTACCGGTTTCAGCCCGGTATTATCATGTTCAGCAATAACCAGAATAGACATGTGCGTGCTCCTTATCCGATAACCTTGGCTTCGTTTTTCAGTTTGTCGACCAGTTGCTCTACCGACTCGACTTTAATACCCGCCTGACGCTCAGCCGGTGACTGCACGCTGATCAGAGTGATGTTATTGCTGATCTCTATTCCCAGATCGGCAGCGCTCTTCTGTACCAACGGTTTACGCTTGGCCTTCATGATGTTCGGCAAAGAGGCATAACGCGGTTCATTCAGACGCAGATCCGTCGTAACAATGGCTGGCAGACTCAGCTGCAGTGTTTGCAGACCACCATCAATTTCGCGGGTCACCTGCACTGTCTCGTTTTCAACTTTCACTTCTGATGCGAAGGTAGCCTGTGGCAGATCCATCAGTGCTGCCAGCATCTGGCCGGTCTGATTGTTATCAGAATCGATAGACTGTTTACCCAGAATAATCAGGCCCGGCTGCTCCTCTTCTGCGACAGCTTTCAGCAGTTTCGCAACCGACAGTGCATCAACAGTGCCTTCGGCATTGATATGAATCGCCCGGTCAGCCCCCAGCGCCATTGCGGTGCGCAGTTGCTCCTGACAGGCCTTATCACCAATCGATACCACTACAACCTCTTCAGCAACTCCGCCTTCTTTCAGACGAATGGCCTCTTCTACAGCGATCTCGCAGAACGGATTCATCGCCATTTTGACGTTTGCCAGATCCACATCGCTGTTGTCTGCCTTAACCCGTACTTTGACGTTGTAATCAATAACCCGCTTCACCGGGACCAGAATTTTCATAGCGCTTTACCTGCCTTTTTTTATTCAGCCATTGACCTGTTTTTTGTCCGTTTTAGTCTGGCGTTAGCGGCCGTTGCCATCAATATCAAAAAAAGCCCAATGATTAACAAAAAGGGTCAACCATACCGGACGATGCATGACTTATTAGGACAGCAAGGCTATGATCAGTGCATTAAGGGACAGACAACTAATAATAAAGAGCAGCGAGTGCAGCGTTTATGAGTCACGAGCATCATTCAATTTCGGCCCATTTTGCCAAGAACGTTACCCAGGCGGCGGTACGCCGTGGGCTGGACGAAGCACAACTATTGCAGGAGGCAGGGCTGTCGCGAGAATTGCTGGAAAACGATGAGATCCGCATCACCCCTCAGCAACTGAGTAGCCTGATGCAGTCGGTCTGGCGCATCGCTGATGACGAACTGCTCTGTATGGCAAGCCAGCCTTCCCGCCACGGCGTATTCAGTCTGATGGCTAAACAGGTACTGCCCAGTGGTAACCTGCGTCAGCTGTATCGCCGTGCGGCCCGCTTCTACAATCTGGTCACTCCTTCAAAGCAGCTACGCTTTGAAGAACGAAATGACTGCGCCCGCTTCTATCTTGAACTGCAACAACCAGAGCTGGATGAGGGGAATACTCTGGTGGATTTCCTGCTGCTGCTCTGGCATCGTTTTCCGAGTTGGATGATCGGCCAGAAAATCCAGCTGCACCGGGTCTGTTTCACACAATCGAAACCCGCTCATTATGGTGAATACCGGCTGATGTTTCCCTGTGAAGTGCTGTACGACCAGCCGCACAACTATCTGGAATTTGATAACCAGGT
Organism: Amphritea sp.; assembly: GCA_025800245.1. Classification (GTDB taxonomy): domain Bacteria; phylum Pseudomonadota; class Gammaproteobacteria; order Pseudomonadales; family Balneatricaceae; genus Amphritea. Next base: position 2,272 of record JAOXSA010000240.1, read on the forward strand.
ACTGAACGCACCGATTATTCAGACCCAGCAAACCCTCAGCGCCTATCTGCGACGCTGCCCGCTGGACTGGTTCAAGCGCCAGTCTTACTACCCTGTGTATACCCGTAAAGTAATGGACTATCTGGAAGGTGCTGAAGACATGGCTGGTGTGAATATGCAGCTGATCGCTGATCAGATTCATACCACCACCCGTACCCTGCGCCGCAAGCTGATCGAAGAAGGCACCAGCTTTCAGGAACTGAAAGACAGCGTGCGCCGGGACGAAGCGATCCACTATCTCAGCCAGCCGGATCTGCCGATATCACAGATCGCCCGTAAACTGGGTTTTACCGAAGCGGCGGCCTTTACCCGGGCATTCAAGCACTGGACCGGTATCTCACCCAGCGCTTACCGCAAGTCAAAATGAACTGAAATTTTCAGATGCAGCGTAGGGAAACACAATGACAACAGTCTCACTTATTCTGGGTAGCGGCGGCGCCCGCGGTCTGGCCCATATCGGTGTGATCCACTATCTGGAAGAAAACGGCTACAAGATCGAATCTATCTCCGGCTGCTCTATCGGTGCACTGGTCGGGGGTATCTATGCCGCTGGCCAGTTGGATCAGTTTGAAAGCTGGGTACGCGCTATTACCAAATTGGATATCCTGGCGCTGCTGGATCTGTCATGGAGTAAAACCGGGCTGGTCAAAGGCGACAGAATCATCAACACCCTGATCGATCTGGTGGGCGATATTCATATCGAAGATCTGCCAATCCGTTACACGGCGGTGGCTGCTGATGTAAACAAAGAGCGTGAGGTCTGGATGAACTCCGGTCGGCTGTTTGACGCAATACGCGCCTCTATCTCCCTGCCGATGTTCTTCACCCCTCATTACTACAACGGTGCCCATCTGATTGATGGCGGCGTGCTGAATCCGGTCCCCATCGCACCGACATTCAGTGATAAAACAGATATGAGTATTGCCGTGAACCTCGGCGGCGAGCTGATTGAAAGCCTGTCCGCACCGCTACTTCCTGAGCCCGTTGCTGAACCGGAAAGCGACTCTATCGCCGATAAGATTAGCCACTATATCGATAAACTCAAAGACAAAACGGATCTGTCTACAGGCGTCGACTGGGATGCTTACGCCATCGCCAACCAGGCGTTCGATGCGATGCA
>JAOXSA010000258.1 GCA_025800245.1 Amphritea sp.
CTGCTACATCAGCTATGAAAACGAAAACAAAGAGACCATCTATCACCGTTTCGGTGCCTTCCGGCTGAAAGGTGAACTGGTACTCTCCTGCTTTGCCGGGGCCAAAGCTAACGCCAGCGGCACGCTGTCACTGCAACTGAAACCGGGTGAAGAAGAGGTACCGAGCGGTGCCACCGCACTGTTAGATCCGCATGTGAATGTTGCTCGAACTCCCGGCGGCAATGTCGGCATCAAAGGCGGCCTCTTCGCCGGTGCCGAAGCCGGTGGTTCCGTCACAGGGGCGATCGAATGGCAGCACCCCAACGAGCAAAGCTTTACTCAAGGCAAATGGAATGCGCTGGCGGATATTAAAACGGGCGGTGCGCTTCAGGTCGGTGCCGGTTTGTCTTGCTCTTTTCAGGTTGGGTTAGACCGGGGTAGGTTTGCTATCTATGCCCACGGTTCATTAGTCTTTGGTCCCGGCGCAGGTGGCGAATTCGGTGTGAGCGTAGACCTGGAGAAAATCTACGACCTGCTGATGGTGATTGTGGATATTCTGCAGGATATTGATTATCGCCATTTGAATGCGATAACTGAGGATGCTTTTGGGGCGTTCTATCAAGGGCTTTATAAATACTACGCTGATCCGAACGCTGTATTTGAAGATGTATATGATGGAATTGAATTATTAGATTTATGGTGGCGAGATCGCTCTGCCGATCAAGAAGAAGCTTATGTATTGGCAAAGAGTATCAATAGCGGTAGTAAAAAATGGACGGTCGATAAGTTAGTGCCTGAACTGATCGGTCCGATGCTCTATACACTCACCAAAACCTGGATTCTGATGGATGAAACGCAACAGACTGAGCAAGAAGAAGCGATTGTGAAATTACTGACACCGATAAAATCTTGGCGACTATTTACCGAAAGCTTACAGCGGATGAGTGAAGGCGGTGAGAAACAAGGAAGTAGTTCACCAGAAAATAAAGCAGACACACTATTCACCGGCTTAGAACGAATCAATAGTATTCTGGATGGTCGTCAACAGCAGCAGTTTAATAGGTGGGTAGCGCAACTAGAGCATAAGCAGCCGGGACAACAAATAACGGATACCCGTATGGCGGCACTGCCTTTTCAACCACATTACCAACCGCGTATGAAGTATGGGCAAGTACGCCAACAGGTGATGATCGCCTGGCATAATGATCTGCCACGCGATCAACGTTATGTGTAATGTATATTAGTAAACGGGTTTGGGAGACTGTACCGCGCAGCGAAAACTAAAATTACCGTAATATGGCGCTTTTATTTTTTCTGGGTATGGTGCCCGATTAGTCATAACGGTTGGATCCCAGCTAATGTTGCCACCTCGTAGCACTCTAAAATGGCCGGGATCTTCGTTAATCAGCTTCACGATTGGGGGTTCACTTGGGCCTTGAGGGTCGTGCTCTGGGCTATGCTGATAATATTTATCATCGTACCAGTCATTTACCCATTCACTGGCGTTACTTTGCATATGATGAAACCCCAGTGGACTCGGCGGAAAACTATCTACTGGGTAAATCTCATCATCCGGGGTATTATCGTGCCGCCTGATGGTACCATCATTGGTGGCATAAAAGATCTTCTGCCCACGATTACGCGCTGCAAACTCCCACTGCGCTTCTGTGGGTAGATCAAAGGCATAACCGGTGAGTTTGCCCAGCCATAAGCATTGGTCCTTGGCTTCCTGCCAACCGCCAGTGCCCGCAGCGACATTGGGTTGTACTGACCAGTGATCCGGTTTTTTCTTGCGACGCTTTTCTAATGGCTGCGGAAGGCCGTGAGCCAGATGATAGCGTTCTTTCTCATACAGCGAAGTCTCGTACTTCGACAGCGAATAGCTGCTTAACGTGACCTTATGGGCGGGTTTGTCATCTTGATGGAAGGTCGCATAGCACTCAGTTCCCTCTTCCCAGGTCGGCGCATAGCGATCACTTTTACACTTCATGCCAAAATCCCCCATCATAAAGCTGCCGCCTTCCACAAAGATCTGATTTTCAATCGCTTTCACGGCGATCTCCAGAATCTGTTGTTTCAGTTCTGAAGAGGCATCCGGATGCAGGCTGTCGATATTCTGCTGAATCAGTTGAATACGCTCGGCAGAGGCTTTATCACTAGTGACGGTTGCGGTGGCCTGGGTAGCAAAAAAAGCAGCGAGACCAGCGGTAATAGCCAGAATCGGCGCGGCAATAGCGAGTATGCGAGGGGTAGGTAGCATGGTGTTGTCCTTAACAAAAAAATCCTTAATTGTCGTATTCTAGAGTGTTACAAAGCAATAGGAAACATCGAGTAAAGGTGGGTATCTACGTGTTGAGGATTTACCTGTAAAAGGCTGATTGAGCAGGGATAAATGCTTTTTCGAGCAAGGAATGCTGTGCATTTCGCCCACAAGCAACTGGGACAAAAGTCGCCGATACACATATTAATTCAGTGCTTTTTCAACCACATATGAAGTACGAAGCGCGGATAAGTAAAACAACGAGGAATGATCACTTGGAATTATGACCTGCCAAACGATCAAAGATGGTGTTCTTTCATACACTAGAGCTAGCTCTCAACTTTCTAAAGAAACAGAAATAACTCCGGCAGAAACAGCTCTGCAATTTACAGAGCTGCTAGAACCGCCTTCCTGAAAATAATTCTATAACATGCTCAGATCAGCCAACCCAGACACGGGCATTGCGGAACATGCGCATCCAGGCGCCATCTTCGCTCCACTCATCCGGTGCCCAGCTGTTAGTCACAGCACGGAATACACGTTCAGGATGAGGCATCATGATGGTTACGCGACCGTCTTCAGAAGTCACACCGGTGATACCGGCTGGAGAACCGTTCGGGTTCGCAGGATAGGTTTCAGTCACCTGACCGTAGTTATCCACATAACGCAGCGCCACCGCACCGGAGCTGTTCAGACCCGCCAGGTGTGCCTGATCGGCAAACTCAGCGTGACCTTCACCGTGCGCCACCGCGATCGGCATACGGGAACCGGCCATGCCCTGCAGGAAGATCGACTTGCTATCCTGAACTTCTACCATCGCTACGCGGGCTTCAAACTGCTCAGACATGTTGCGCACGAAGTGTGGCCACAGGTCTGTACCCGGAATCAGCTCGTGCAGGTTAGACAGCATCTGACAGCCGTTACATACGCCCAGTGCAAAGGTATCTTCACGGTTGAAGAAGGACTGGAACTGGTCACGGGCACGGCTGTTGAACAGGATCGACTTAGCCCAGCCTTCACCGGCACCCAGTACGTCACCGTAGGAGAAGCCGCCACAGGCAACCAGACCTTTGAAACGTTCCAGATCAACACGGCCTTCCAGAATGTCACTCATGTGTACATCCACTGCCGAGAAACCAGCGCGATCAAACGCCGCACCCATTTCGATATGGCCGTTGACACCCTGTTCACGGATGATAGCCATCTGCGGACGAACACCGGTCTGAATAAACGGCGCTGCCACATCTTCGTTCTGATCGAAGCTCAGTGCTGCGTTCAGACCCGGATCGTTGGCATCCAGCAGACGGTCGAACTCCTGTTGTGCACATTCAGAGTTATCACGCAGAGACTGAATGCGGTAAGAGGTTTCTGCCCACCAGCGTTGCAGATCAGTCCGTGCTGCGGTGTAGATCGCTTCATCATCAAAGTGAACGCACAGTTGATCGTCTTCGTTCAGAGAGCCGATCACCTTGGTGATCTCGCCCAGACCCGCGGCGTTCAGTTCGGTCAGAACCGTTTGCAGATCATCACGTTTAACCTGAATCACTGCACCCAGTTCTTCTGAGAACAGTGCTGCAGCAAACTCGCTGCTATCAGCGGCCAGCATATCCAGATTGATATCCACACCGGTGTGGCCGGCAAACGCCATTTCAGCAATAGTTGCGTACAGACCACCGTCAGCACGGTCGTGGTATGCCAGCAGCAGGCCTTGTTCGTTCAGTTCCTGAATAGCACCGAAGAATGCCACCAGTTGTTCCGGAGCATCGACATCCGGCACCTGCTGGCCCACTTCGTTATACACCTGCGCCAGCGCAGACAGACCCAGACGGTTCTTACCGTTACCCAGATCCAGCAGGATCAGATCGGTGTCGCCCTGATCAGTACGCAGCTGAGGTGTCAGTGTTTTACGCACATCGGTTACCGGCGCAAAACCAGTGATGATCAGCGAGGTTGGTGCAGTAACAGACTTATCTTCACCGTTGTCGTTCCAGACCGTACGCATGGACATGGAGTCCTTACCTACCGGGATCGTGATACCCAGTTGTGGACACAGCTCCATACCGACCGCTTTCACAGTGTCGTACAGTTTTTCGTCTTCACCCGGGTGACCGGCCGCGCACATCCAGTTAGCGGACAGTTTGATATCGATGATGTCACCGATACGGGCAGACGCCAGGTTAGTCACGGTTTCACCGATCGCCATGCGACCGGATGCCGGAGAATCCACCAGCGCCAGCGGAGTACGCTCACCCATCGCCATCGCTTCACCGGCATTGGTATCAAATGCAGAGGTGGTCACGGCGCAGTTAGCTACCGGTACCTGCCATGGGCCAACCATCTGATCACGAGCAACCTGACCGGTAATAGAACGGTCACCGATGGTGATCAGGAAGGACTTGGATGCTACTGCAGGCAGTTTCAGAACACGCTCAGCCGCTTCCGCCAGATCAATGGCAGACGCATCAAATTCAGGCACTTCATAAGCGATACGCTGAACCGAACGGTGCATCTTCGGTGGCTTACCGAACAGCACGCTCATCGGCAGATCAACAGGCTTGTTGTCGAAGTGGGTATCACCCAGTGTCAGGTGATGCTCTTCAGTCGCCGTACCTACGACAGCGTAAGGGCAACGCTCACGGGCACAGATCGCTTCGAAGCGTTCCATATCCTGAGGCTCAACGGCCAGTACGTAACGCTCCTGCGCTTCGTTACACCAGATCGCTAGTGGCGACATGCCCGGCTCATCGTTATTCACGTTACGCAGCTCAAAGTTACCGCCACGGCCGCCGTCTTTTACCAGCTCAGGGAAGGCGTTAGACAGACCACCGGCACCCACGTCGTGGATAAAGGCGATCGGGTTCTCATCACCCTGCTGCCAGCACTGATCGATAACTTCCTGACAACGACGCTCCAGTTCCGGATTATCACGCTGTACAGACGCAAAATCCAGATCCGCAGAAGAGGTACCAGAAGACATGGAAGACGCCGCACCGCCACCCAGGCCGATCTGCATTGCAGGTCCACCCAGACAGATCAGCTTAGCACCGACAGGGATCTCACCTTTATCAACGTGATCGGTACGGATGTTACCGTAACCACCGGCGATCATAATCGGCTTGTGGTAACCACGAACCTCTTCGCCCGCAGCACCATTCACCTGCTGCTCAAAGGTACGGAAGTAACCGTTCAGCGCCGGACGGCCAAATTCATTGTTGAATGCTGCACCGCCGATCGGACCTTCGATCATAATATCCAGCGCAGACACGATACGTTCAGGCTTACCGTAGTCAGATTCCCATGGCTGTTCAAAGCCCGGAATGTTCAGATCGGATACGGTGAAACCGGTCAGACCCGCTTTAGGCTTAGAACCTTTACCGGTTGCGCCTTCGTCACGGATCTCACCACCGGAACCGGTCGCCGCACCGGAATGCGGTGCAATAGCGGTTGGGTGATTATGGGTTTCAACCTTCATCAGGATGTTGATATCTTCCTGATTGTAACCGTACTCTTTAGAGGCTGGATTCGGGAAGAACCGACCCGCATTGGCACCTACCATGACCGCTGCGTTATCGGAATAAGCGGACAGGATGTTCTCACCGCCCATCTCATTGGTATTACGGATCATCGCGAACAGAGACTTCTCCTGTGCCTCGCCATCGATATCCCATGATGCGTTGAAGATCTTATGACGGCAGTGCTCAGAGTTCGCCTGAGCGAACATCATCAGCTCAACGTCGGTCGGGTTACGACCCAGATCGGTAAAGCTGGCGACCAGATAATCGATCTCGTCTTCTGCCAGTGCCAGACCCAGCTCAACGTTCGCCGTTGCCAGTGCCTGACGACCACCTGCCAGAATATCGACAGTGGTCAGTGGCGCAGGCTCTTCCTCACGGAACAGTGCCTCGGCATCATCCAGAGAAGCCAGCGTCGCCTCGACCATACGGTCGTGCAGTTCAGCTTTAACCAGTTCCAGCTCGGCATCGCTCAGCACTGCATCAGACTGCACATAATAGGCAGTACCGCGTTCCAGACGCTTAATGCCCTGCAGACCGCAGTTACGGGCGATATCGGTCGCCTTACTGGACCATGGCGAGATGGTACCCGGACGTGGAACGACCAAAATTAATTGACCTGACGGCTCTTCCACTTTAGCTTTAGGCCCGTAACGCAGGATGCGTCCGAGGGTTTCTTGCTCCTGATCTGACAGCGATTGTTGCAGATCGGCGAAGTGCATAAATTCGCCGTAAACGCCATTGATCTTGGAAACTTTAGAGTTCAGGGCAGAGAGCAGCTTATCGTGACGAAAAGCTGAAAGAGCAGGCGCTCCACGCAGTACCAGCATGTTAGTATCAAGCCTCTTGAATGTGCCTAACCGATAGGTTGATGTAGGAGAAATTTAAGGGCGAATTTTACTGAAATAGCGGATTAGTTACCAGAAAAAGCCCAATATTCTTATGCGAATAAATCTGTTTCATGCCAAAGAACTGCTTTTCCTGTTGGTGTCGATGTCATTGTTCGCCACCCTGCTGCTGTTCAGCCAGAGTAATCAGACTCAGGTCGGCGCCATTCAGAAAACCGGCGTCCTACGTCTGGCGACCCGCAACACCCCGACCACCTATTATCTGGACAACAACGGCCAGCCTGCTGGCTTTGAATATGAGCTGGCCAGAGCCTACGCCGACTATCTGGGGGTAGAGCTGGAACTGATTATTCCTGATACCTTTGAAGAAGTGTTTACACTGGTCGAAAATCGGGATGCTCATATCGCTGCTGCAGGCCTGAGCATCACTGAAGCCAGGAAGCAGAACTTCCGATTTTCTCCACCCTATGCCTACACAACCCCAACACTGATATACCGTGTAACCCGGGGCAAGCCGGTACCGAAAGGCCTTGAAGATCTGGAAGGCAAAGAAATTCAGGTCATCGCTGGCAGCAGTCATGACGAACTGATTCAGAACCTTAAACAGAATCACCCTTATCTCAAAGAACAGAAACACAGCAGCGCCAGTGTTACCGAGCTGTTAGAAGGTGTTTACAAAAAAGAGTATGACTATGCGCTGATCGATGATCTGGTTTTTGATGCTCAGAAATCCTATTTTCCTGGTCTGAAAAAATCACTGGTCATGGGCGAACCGGAGCAGATCGCCTGGTTGCTGGCCAGACAGAATGATCAGAGCCTGCACCGTTCTCTGCGACGTTTCTTCGAACGGATGGAAACCCAGGAACTGCTGGTCACGCTCAAGCAGAAATACTTCACTCGCCAGAACCGCCTGGGTTATGTAGACATAGAAACCTTCCGCAAAGACATGGATACCCGCTTCTGTAAGCTGGAGCAATATTTCATGATGGCGGAACAGGAGACCGACATTGACTGGCGTCTGCTCGCCTCCGTGGCTTATCAGGAGTCTCACTGGAACCCCAAAGCAGTCTCTCCCACAGGCGTCCGGGGCATTATGATGCTGACAAAAGCAACCGCCAGAGAGATGGATGTAGAAGACCGTACCGACCCGGTTCAGAGCGTGATGGGCGGTGCCCACTATCTCAGAAAAGTGATGGGTAAGATACCGGAGCGAATCAAGGGCGATGACCGGATCTGGTTTGCCCTGGCCTCTTATAATGTCGGCTTCGGCCACTTGGAGGATGCCCGGATTCTGACCCAGCGAGGCGGTAAAAATCCTGACAGCTGGGAAGATGTGAAAGAGTTTCTGCCTCTGCTGACACAGCCAAAATATTTTAAGACCGTGCGCAATGGCTACGCCCGTGGTTATGAGCCGGTGCTCTATGTCAGCAACATAAGAAACTATTACGACCTGCTCGACTGGGAACTTCAGAAAGCTCTGATAGAAGCCAGTAAACCGCCACTGTCACCGGCTGAAAATGAAGGTGAAATCGTCATGCCAGGCGGTGCAGATACGGACACTGAGCAAGCTGTACAGGATCTTATCGACAGCATCAATGTTACTCTCCCGGAGAGTGATACCCCGGATGTGGCAGTCCCCACTCTGTGATCTCCACATCCGCCTCAAACACCATTACAATGTGCGAACATTTAATGACCAGCCAGCTGATATAGATGAGTGTTCGCTTTAAAATTCTGACCACCCTGTGCCTGAGTATCCCGGCAACATTTCCCGTCCATGCTGAACCGGAAGATCCGCTCAGCAACTACATAGACTCGCCTGTAGAAAAAGGTAATTCGCAGCCCTCTCAGGAAGCAGGCCCGACTGAGAAAGCAACATCAGAAAACGATACAGCCGTTAATACTAACGATAGCACTTCTGATACTGGCAAAGATAATATCGCCCCGGCCCTGACAGCTGAGCAGATAACTCAGAAGCGTAATGAGATTGATGCAATCTGTACCCGTATCGGAAAAAAGCTCAGCAGTGTTTCAAAAAAAGAATGTACCAGCGCTGGATTTGATCTGCCAAGATTCTATTCCAATCGCAAACATCCTCTACTGGAAAAGCACTTTCATGCAAGCGAGGATATGCCAGACGCTCCACGCATCCTTTTCCTGGGAGGCATCCATGGCGATGAATACTCCAGCGTCAGCGTCTCGTTCAAATGGCTCCACACCCTGAATAAGCATCACAGTGGTGCCTATGACTGGCATTTTATGCCTCTGACAAATCCGGATGGGTTGTTACAGAAAAGATCCACCCGGGTGAACGCCAACAAGGTTGACCTCAACCGCAACTTTATTCCGGCTCAGACCTCGATTGACCCGATTCATCACTGGCAAACCTACGCTCGTAAACGCGCCCGCTATTATCCGGGTAAAAAACCTCTGAGCGAACCTGAAACGCAAGCGATTCACCAGCTTATACATGAACTGAAGCCCAATGTTATTGTTTCAGTACACGCTCCCCATGGCCTCCTCGATTATGATGGCAGTATTACACCACCTAAGCGTCTTGGACCTTTACGCCTCAAGCAACTGGGTACATACCCCGGATCACTGGGCAACTATGGCTGGTTTGTTAAGCAGATTCCGGTCATGACTATCGAGCTGAAGCACGCAGGCATCATGCCCAAGCAGAAGGATATTGACCGTATGTGGACCGATCTGATCCGCTGGGTGAAATTGCGTACCGAAGGTGATGGCACCCTGCTGGCACGCAAGTCAGACAGTTAAAACGTACAGGCTTAAGGTTGGAGGGTTGCTTCCTGACACTTAATCCGATCATGAAGAGGCGCGCTTAAGCGCCTTTTTTTCTGCCCGCCGCTGTTTAAAAAACGCACTGATACGAGCACTGCACTGATCAGCCAGAACACCTCCGGTATACTCCGGCCAATGGTTCAGCCAGCTTTGTTCAAACAGCTGACCATTGCTGATTACCGCGCCTGCTTTAGGTTCTGTGGCGCCGAATACGACCCGCCCTATCCGGCTGTGAACGATCGCACCGGCACACATGGTGCAAGGCTCTATGGTGACATAGAGGGTAGCGCCAACAAGACGATAATTCTGCACTCTCTCAGCGGCATCCCGCAGTGCCATTATTTCCGCATGGGCGGTTGGGTCATGTCCGGAAATCGGCTGGTTCCAGCCTTCACCAATCACCTGATCATCAAGCACAATTACTGCACCCACAGGGACTTCACCGGCATCTGCAGCCCGCTCCGCCAATGCCAGTGCATGCTCCATCCACCTGATATCATCTTCGCTATTCACAGCTTTACTCATAACAAACCAATATAGCAAAAAGCCCGCAAATGCGGGCTTTTAACAACAAGATCAACACTTATAACCAGCGATTATTCCCACTCAATCGTCGCAGGCGGCTTAGAGCTGACGTCATAAGTCACACGGGATACGTGAGGAATCTCGTTGATGATACGGCTGGATACAGTTTCCAGCAGCTCATACGGCAGATGCGCCCAACGAGCGGTCATGAAGTCGATAGTTTCTACCGCACGCAGTGCAATAACGTACTCGTAACGACGACCGTCACCAACAACACCGACAGACTTCACCGGCAGGAATACAGCGAAAGACTGACTGGTTTTATGGTACCAGTCAGCGTTGTGCAGCTCTTCCAGGAAGATCGCATCCGCTTCACGCAGGATGTCTGCATACTCTTTCTTCACTTCGCCCAGGATACGTACGCCCAGACCCGGACCCGGGAATGGATGACGGTAAACCATATCGTATGGCAGACCCAGTTCCAGACCGATCTTACGCACTTCGTCTTTAAACAGCTCACGCAGAGGCTCAACCAGCTCCATCTTCATGTCTTCTGGCAGACCGCCGACATTGTGGTGGGACTTGATGACATGGGCTTTACCGGTCTTGGATGCTGCAGACTCGATCACGTCCGGGTAGATAGTGCCCTGCGCCAGGAAGTTTACGTCTTTCAACTTAGCAGCTTCATCATCGAATACTTCGATGAACGTGTTACCGATAATCTTACGTTTCTTCTCAGGATCGTTTTCACCGGACAGACGGCTCAGGAACAGATCTTCAGCATCTGCACGGATCACGCGAACACCCATGTTCTTAGCGAACATATCCATCACCTGATCACCTTCGTTCTTACGCAGCAGACCGTTATCCACAAACACACAAGTCAGCTGATCGCCAATAGCTTTGTGCAGCAACGCCGCAACCACAGAGGAATCAACACCGCCAGACAGACCCAGCAGGACTTTCTGCTCACCGACCTGCTCACGTACTTTCTCGATCAGGTCGTTGATGATGTTCTCAGCCGTCCACAGTGCTTCACAACCGCTGATCTCTTTTACAAAGCGATCCAGAATACGCATACCCTGTTTGGTGTGAGTTACTTCAGGGTGGAACTGTACGCCGTAGAAGTTTTTACCCGGATGACACATTGCTGCGATCGGTGCGCTCTCGGTGCTGGCGATGATGCTGAAACCTTCTGGCAGCGTGCCAACCTTGTCACCGTGGCTCATCCAGACATCCAGCAATAGAGAACCGTTGTTGGCGATATGATCTTCGATACCTTCCAGCAGACGGCTCGGGCTGTCTTCCAGACGGACTTTGGCATAGCCGAACTCACGCTTATCGGAGGTCACTACGCTGCCACCCAGCTGCTCAGCCATGGTCTGCATACCGTAGCAGATACCCAGCAGTGGAATACCCAGATCGAATACAACTTCAGGGGCACGCGGTGAATCCAGTTCAGTAACGGACTCAGGTCCACCCGCCAGGATAATACCCCTGGCGTTGTATTCTCGAATAGCTGCCTCATCCATATCCCACGGATGAATTTCACAGTACACACCGATCTCACGAATACGGCGCGCGATCAGCTGCGTATATTGGGAACCGAAATCCAGAATCAGAATTCGCTGAGCATGAATATCTTGTGACATTTCGATGACTCCGAAATCAACGTCTCTCAGCTACCGATCTGATCATTGTCGATGCAGTAGCGGGACGAATTGCTGTTATTTTACAGCGTGTTAAAAAAGAAAAAGTGGGAGGGCCGAAGCCATCCCACCTGTTTTATCTGTTTAAGGCCTGTTATCCAACGCGATAGTTAGGCGCTTCTTTGGTGATGCTCACATCATGCACATGGCTTTCTGCCATGCCCGCATTGGTGATGCGGACAAACTGCGGTACCGTGCGCATGGTCTGAATATCCTGGCTACCGGTGTAGCCCATGGACGCTCTCAGGCCGCCGACCAACTGGTGAACTACGCCACCCATCGGACCTTTACAGGCCACCCGGCCCTCGATACCTTCCGGCACCAGTTTTTCAGCACCTTTGCTGGCATCCTGGAAGTAACGGTCAGAAGAGCCTGTGCTCTGCGCCATCGCACCCAGTGAACCCATACCACGGTAAGACTTGTAAGCACGGCCCTGGAACAGTTCAACTTCACCAGGCGCTTCGTCAGTACCTGCCAGCATGGAGCCAACCATTACCGCAGAGGCACCGGCAACAACCGCTTTAGACACATCACCGGAGAAGCGGATACCGCCGTCAGCGATACAAGGTACACCGTACTTGTCCAGCGCTGCGGCAACGTTAGCCACCGCACTGATCTGAGGTACGCCCACACCGGCAACAATACGGGTAGTACAGATGGAACCCGGACCGATACCGACTTTAACACCATCTGCACCCGCTTCTGCCAGCGCGATCGCTGCATCAGCTGTAGCGATGTTACCGCCGATCACCTGAACCTCAGGGTAATTCTCTTTTACCCAGGCAACACGATCAATAACACCTTTGGAGTGGCCGTGCGCAGTATCAACGATAACCACATCAACACCGGCTTTAACCAGCGCATCAACACGATCTGCTGTTTCCGGACCGGTACCCACCGCAGCACCCACGATCAGACGACCTTTCTCGTCTTTCGCAGCGTTCGGGTGAGTCTGAGCTTTGTTCATATCCTTAACGGTCATCATACCGCACAGGCTGAACTCGCCATCTACAACCAGAATCTTTTCAATACGATGCTTACGCAGCAGGTTGCGTACAACGTCCGGATCTGCACCCTCTTCTACAGTCACCAGACGTTCTTTAGGGGTCATGATGGAAGCAACTGTGGCATCCAGTTTCTTCTCGAAACGGGCGTCACGACCGGTCACAATACCGACCAGTTCACCATCATCAACTACAGGAAAACCGGAGAAGCCAACACTCGCTGCCAGTTGATTCAGCTCACCAACCGTCATATCGGAACGACAGGTTACAGGATCGCTAACCACACCGGCTTCGTATTTCTTAACACGCAGAACTTCTTCTGCCTGCTGCTCAATAGTCAGGTTCTTGTGGATAATACCGATACCACCTTCCTGAGCCATGGCGATTGCCAGACGGGATTCAGTAACCGTGTCCATTGCCGCTGACACCAGAGGGATGTTCAGCTCAATGCCTTTGGTCAGGCGGGTCTTCAGCGATACGTCTTTTGGCAGTACTTCGGAGTAACCCGGTACCAGCAGAACATCGTCAAAAGTGAGGGCTTCTTCAGCGATTCGCAACATAGTGTGAGCTTGCCTGTAGTCTTGAAAAAATAAGACGCGGGATTATAGCCTTTTGTAGTATAAACAACAATCAAAAACAGCCAGAATCCGTGCATTTTCTGCTAAATGAATAATTCTCTCAAAGCCCCGTTACAAAGCGGTGATAACCTGGTTTAAGATGCACGCCATGCAACGTAATTCTCCCTCTACAAATCCGCTTCAGAATCAGGCCATTTCGGTTACTGAGCTGAACCATCAGGTCAAATCCCTGCTGGAAAACTCGTTCCTCACCATACATGTGGAGGGCGAGTTGTCTAACTTCGTCCGCCCCAGTTCCGGCCACTGGTATTTCACGCTGAAAGACAGCGGCGCCCAGGTGCGCTGCGCGATGTTCCGTAACCGCAACCAGTACCTGAAATATCAGCCGAAAAACGGTGATCAGGTAGTTGTCCGGGCTAAAGTCAGTCTCTATCCGGGCCGCGGAGATTATCAGCTGATCTGTGATTACATGGAGGACAGCGGGGTTGGTTCTCTGCAAAGGGCTTACGAAGAGCTGAAATTCAAGCTACAGCAGCAAGGCCTGTTTGATCCTGCGTTTAAAAAACCGATTCCCGCTAAACCGAAACATCTGGGCGTTGTTACTTCCCCTACGGGCGCAGCAATCCACGATATTCTCACAGTTCTGAAACGACGTTACCCTTCACTGCCAGTGACAGTATTCCCGACGGCAGTACAAGGAACAGAAGCTGCGGGGCAGATCAGTGATGCTATCCGCCTTGCGAATGAGCAAGGCCAGTGTGATGTACTGATCGTCGGACGAGGCGGTGGCTCACTGGAAGATCTCTGGCCTTTCAACGAAGCCATTGTCGCGCAAAGCATTTTCCATAGCGAAATACCGATTATCAGCGCTGTTGGCCATGAAGTGGATGTTTCCATTGCCGACTTTGTTGCCGATCTGCGGGCTCCGACACCTTCTGCGGCGGCAGAACTGATCAGCCCGGATCAGACCCAGCTACAACTGCAGATTAAACAGCTTTATCAGCGCTTACTGCAGAGCTGGCAGCGCCAGCTCAACGAGCGACAACAACGCCTGCAGTGGACCCGCAGCCGGCTGCGTCATCCCGGTGATAAACTCAAAGAGCAGGCACAACGACTGGATGAACTGGAACTGCGTTTGCAGCGCAATATGCAGTACCGCCTGCAGCGCCAGCAGGATCGTTTCAGTCACCTGCAGGAGCGCTATCGTCACAGCGCACCGACTGCACGTATAGGTGCTGGTCAGCAACATCTCGCATCCATAGAACACCGACTGCAGCAACAGATGCAGAACCTGATCAGCCAGCAGCAGATCAAGCTCCGTGGACTGGCAAGCACGCTGCACAGTGTCAGCCCGCTGGCCACACTGGAACGCGGTTATGCCATCGTTCAGGATCAGGATGGCACAGTGGTGCAGGATATTGATCAGGTGCAACCGGGACAAACCACAGAAACCCGACTGCACAATGGCCGGTTTACCAGCCAGATCATGGAAGTAAAACAGGATAGCTGAGCGAAGATCGCCGGTGATACACAGGAGAAAACTATGCGCTTTACAGCACTGCTGAGCGGCTTACTGCTAAGTCTGAACATACAGGCAATTGAATTACCGGAAGAATCAAGAGTGCCCGGCGGCATCGCTCTGATCCCTCTTGCTGGACTCAATACCCAACAAGCGCCTTCAGCCTGGTACCGGGGCAACCGGGTGATGGTTATCCCCTCGACTGAAACCCGCTTTGCAGATCAGTCTCCCTGGTTGGCAGTGATTGGAATCCCACTGTCAGCAAAGCCTGCTGACGAGCAACTGATGAAAGCGGATGGTAAACGTTTTCCTTTCAGCATTGAGGATAAAGCCTACAAAGAGCAGCGTCTGACGATTACCAACAAACGCCACGTGAATCCTAACCAACAGGACCTGGCCCGCTATAAGCGCGAAAAAGATGAGATGGTCACCGCATTCAAAAGCTGGTCAACACCAGAGCTGAGCAGCCTGGAGTTTGTTCTGCCTTCGGAAGGCCGCTTCAGCAGCCCGTTCGGCCTGAAACGTTTCTTTAACGATCAGCCGCGCAATCCCCATAGCGGTCTGGACATTGCCGGTGGTCAGGGCGGTGCAATCAATGCTCCGGCGCCGGGTAAAGTGGTCGCTGTTGGCGATTACTTTTTCAATGGCAAAACTGTCATTGTCGATCATGGCTTTGGCCTTACAACCCTGTATTGCCATATGAGCCGTATCGATGTCGCCATTGGCGATCAGCTGAATACTGGCGACAGCATCGGTGCGATAGGTAAAACTGGCCGGGTAACAGGCCCTCACCTGCACTGGACGGTCAGCCTCAACAATACCCGGGTCGATCCATTGCTGTTTGTGAGAGAGCATTAACAAGCACTTTATGTTAGGCTTCGCGTTCATTTAAAACGACTTTAGACCGAGAATCATGTCTGAACTGAAACTAGAAACTACTGAACAGATCGCCAGCTACGGTATCGGCCGTCAGATGGGTGATCACCTGTCCAACCAGACTTTTGAAGGCGTTGAGCTGGATGCAGTACTGGCGGGTATCCGCGAATCTTTCGAAGGTGCGCCACTGAGCGTTGACGCTGAAAAGATCCAGTCTGCATTTAACGTTATTCAGGAGCGTATGCAGCAGGAAGCTGAAGCAAAAGCTAAAGAAGCAGCTGCTGAAGGCGAACAGTTCCTGGAAAAGAACGCTCAGCGTGAAGAGGTTATTGTTACCGATTCCGGTCTGCAATACGAAATCCTGGAAGCCGGCGAAGCGGGCGACAGCCCATCCCGTGAATCCACTGTACGTGTTCACTACCACGGTACTTTCATCGACGGTAATGTGTTCGACAGCTCTTACGAGCGCGGCCAGCCAGCAGAATTCCCCGTTGGCGGCGTGATCGCTGGCTGGACTGAAGCTCTGCAACTGATGACCAAAGGCGCAAAATGGCGTCTGCACATCCCTTATCAGTTGGCTTACGGCGCACAGGGTTCACCAGGCGGTATCCCTCCGTACTCCGTACTGGCATTTGATGTTGAGCTGCTGGATATCCTGTAATTCAGCCACGCTCAGATACAGAGACGGCGTAAAAACTATTGCGACTTGACTATCGGGCGTTAAAAATTGAATCAAAGTGCTCATTTACTTCAGTAAATTCCGCTTTTTCATCAATTTTTGCCTTCTCTAGCCTTCGCTCATTACGTTTTGACACCATCTCATAAGGCCGGAATTTCCGGCCTTTTTTATGTTTGCGCCCGGGAAAGATCACTATGAAACTGAATCTACAGATACACGGCGAAGGCGAGCCACTGATCATTATGCACGGTCTGTTCGGCACTCTGGAAAACTGGGGTAGCCAGATTAAAGCCTTTGCAGAGCACTTTAAGGTCTACGCGGTAGATATGCGTAATCACGGCCGCTCACCTCATAGCGACGAGATCAGCTACCCATTGATGGCCGCCGACATTCTGGAACTGATGGATGATCAGGGGCTGGAAAAAGCCCACATTCTGGGCCACTCCATGGGTGGCAAAGCCGCCATGCAACTGGCACTGGACCACCCGAAGCGAATCGAAAAACTGATCGTGGTGGATATCGCACCGGTTCAGTACCCCCACCATCATACCGATGTATTCAAAGGCCTTAACAGCGTACCACTGGCATCTCTGAAAAGCCGCGGGGAAGCTGATCAATTGCTGAGCCAGCATATCGATGAACCTTCTGTACGCCAGTTCCTGTTGAAAAACCTTTACCGCAATGAACAAAAACAATTCGCCTGGCGTATGAACCTGCCGGTTCTGGAGCAGTGTTATGAGGCTATTAGCCTACCACCGGTGGGCGAAGCGTATCAGGCCCCAATGTTATTTATTAAAGGCGAACTGTCTGACTACATCACTGCTGACTATCGTGATGCTGTTCTGACGCTGTTCCCCAAAGCCAGCTACAAGGTGATTCAGGGGACAGGACACTGGCCTCACGCTGAAAAGCCTGCCGTATTTACCAGTCTGGTGCTGAAGTACCTGCAGCCGTCACAGGCATAAAAAAAGCAGCCGACACAGGCTGCTTTTTCTGAAACTATCCGATCAGACATTCTTGTCGAATATATAGCCTTCAGGTATGAGTTTGTTGAACACTCCGGCGTCAATCAGACGCTGATTCACTTCCAGTAGGCGTTCAGACACTTCCTGAAGCTCACGATTGAAGTCCTTCAATCGCTCTGTTTGTTGCTCGCTCAGTTCTTTCTGATCTTCGAACCGCTCCTTGCGTTCTTCAGCGCTGCGCTGCTCACGAAGTTCCTGCGCCTCAGATCTGGCACTGTCAGCCTGCTCAGCCTCTCCATCCTCCCGTTTAGCGGTGGCCAGCTCTGCACGGGCCTCTGCCGCCATGGCTGCTGCTGCGGCAGCTACCGCACGATCCTGAGGTGAAGGTTCTGACACAGCCAACGCCGCACGCTGAATAACTTCCGCTTTTTCCAGAGTCGCCTCAGGATCATTCGGTACCGGAGAAGTATCAATGCTGACTTCACCAGCGACCGCGTATAGACGGCCATCAGGCCCCCGCTCAAACTCATAACTGGGGGCACCAGCATACTTGCCACCGACCGCCGCATGACTTTGCTCATGCTGCCGTACTTCACGGTCCCGTGCTGCCAGTTCCTGAATCTGCTTTTGCTCCTGAGCTTCAACCTCAGCCTCAACGGCTCCTTTAGTCTCTTTTTTCAGCTCGTCCCGTTTCAGATCAACACGCTCAGACTGCTGCTGGCGCTCTCTGGCCTCTAATCCTGCCTGGCTATTGCCAGAGGACGCATCGACACTACGAAAACTGGATGAAGATTGAAGCGCTTCTGGCTGCTGTGCGACCGGTGTAACGGTGCCATTAACGGCTGGTTGGATATCTTTTGAGGATTGCAGGGATACCTGATTGCTCAGTAATGGTGAGTAGGTTGTCTGCGTAATTTGCATCATCCCCCCTCCTACTGAATAGATTTAATCCCTGCTGAGAGATATGGCGAAAGACGCCGGTGCGTTATACCCGAACGTCTATCAGCGCACCCAGGGTTTCTTCTGCTGACTGCACGACTTTGGTTGAGGCCGCTGCAGCATTCTTTTCAACCACCAGGTCGGTCAGCGCTTCATTCACATCACGACCGGTTACTTCCTCCGGTGTATCTGTTTTACCGGCACCGGCAATATCGCTGGCGGCTTTCTGTGCGCCATCCAGCCCTCTATTAATACCCAGAACACCGCTATTAAGTGCTGATGAAATGTTCATACTATTACCTATTACTTTGACAGATAACCTGCTGAAATTTATAAAAAATCTGTCTGATCTTGCAGATTACCGACTTATCAGTAGGCACAGTATAGCGCAAACGCCTCAACAGTTCATTTATTAACCAGCGACAAATTACTCAAATTGAGGTGTTCAGCAACATCTACCGGATTGACATTATCCAGATAAGGAACCTCACCCAGCAGCGGTGCAGCCAGCATCGACTGCAGAGTCTCAAGGTTCTCCTGATAGCAACTCATCTGTGGATCAACACAATTTGCTACCCAACCCGCAAGACGAAGCCCGTCTTTTACAATCGCCTCAACAGTCAGCAGAGTATGACTGATACAGCCCAGCTTCATGCCAACAACCAGAATCACCGGTGTCTTCAGCTGCTTCGGCACGTCCGCCAGTGTCTGTCGGTTATTCAGTGGTACCCGCCAGCCACCAGCACCTTCGATAATCATGAAATCAGCCGGTTGCATCATCGCCCCACGGCAAAGTGCTGCGATCCGGTCGGCATCCAGACGACGCCCCAGCTGCTGCGCAGCGATATGAGGTGCGATTGGCGGCTCAAGGGCAATAGGGTTTACCTGATCGTAGCTGAGTTTCTGAGAAGCAGTCTGCTGCAACAATAGTGCATCACCGTTACGCAGCCCCTCCTCTGTTTGCTCACAACCAGCAGCAATCGGTTTCAGAGCCAGTGTTTTTAAACCCAGATTATTAGCTGCCTGGAGCAACCCCGCTGAAACAACTGTTTTGCCGACATCAGTATCGGTACCCGCCACAAAAAAAGCCTTCTTTGCCATTTCGCTATTACTCTTTGATCAATTTGCCGTAAAACACCTGATAGGTCGCAGGCAGGATACCGTCTTCCGTACGGAACGCTTCATAGGCCTCTTTAAATGCCATCATCCGGGCTTTACCGGTAAGGCCACTCTGACGACCGGCACTGATGTTATGGGCACCCAGCCCCTTCAGCTCATGGGTCAGTTCCCGCACTTGCTGATAGCGCAGGACCTCATATTCCTGTTCAAGCGAGCCAGGCATCAGATGAGAACCGGCCTCTTTTTTCAGAGTACTGAGACTGATAAAGCGATTCACATGCTGATAGTTATCCACTGCCGACCAGGCACTGCGTAGTTCGTGCAGGGTTTCAGGCCCCAGGGTTGCAAACAGGAACTGCCCACCGGGCTTCAGTACCCGGGCAACCTCACCGAACAATGCCGGCAGGTTCTCGCACCACTGAATTGCCAGACTGGAGAAAATCAGGTCCACAGAGCTATCAGTCAGGGGTAATGACTCCGCATCGCCGCAAAGCCACTGAGATGCTGCGGTAGCTCTGTGCTCACGAGCATAATTCAGCATACCTTCTGCCAGATCCAGGCTGAGCAACATGTGCGGACCATACCGCTGATGCAATTCCGGTCCGAAAAACCCCGTGCCACATCCCAGATCCAGAATAACCCCCGACGGGTTTACTTCTGTATCGATGCGATCAAGAAGATTAAAGCCGACCCGGCGTTGCAGTTCAGCCACTGAGTCATAGCTACCCGCCGCACGGCTGAATGATTCAGCAATATCCGGTTTGGTGAATTGCGCGCTCATTTAAGCCATTCCAGAATCGGTTCTGCAACAACACCGGCAGAGCTCAGCAAAGGAATATGAGACTGCCCTTCAAGAACAGTAATCTGCGCGCCTGGCTGTAACACGCGAAGCGCCTGTGCCGTTTCAACAGGTACCACAGTATCAGCTTCACAGAGCAGGTGAAGGCAAGGCAGATCTGTAGCGGCATACAGCGCCCGATAATCCCCTCGCAGCAGCGCCAGACTGTCCTGCAAGGCTTGTTCAGACGGAGTGACTTCAGACATCAACCCTTTCAATTGTTTAAGATCTGAACGGGCATCAGCCTTCCCCTGAGTCTGCAGCATATTGAAACGCTGCAACGTCTTCTGAGCATTCTCCACCAGCGCACTTTCAAATGGCTGATATACGGTTTCCGGCATAGCGCTCAGCCAGTCCGGCCGCTGCACAAAACAGGGGTTGCTGGCCAGCGTAATAACCTTGCTCACTTTATGTGGAAAGTCCTGCGCTAAAGACATAGCCACTGAACCACCCAGTGACCAGCCAAACAGAATCGACTGATCTGGGATTTTTTCGCTGATCAGCTCGCTCACTGCTTGCATAGAATATTGCGGCAAGCACTCTGCGCTTCGTCCCAGACCGGGCAAATCAATCAGGCGCAGATCAAACTGCTGCTCAAGCAAGGGCAACAAAGTGTTCCAGACACCAGAGTGCATGCCCCAGCCGTGCAGCAGCACCAATGATGGTCCATCCGGATTACCGCAGCGCTTAACATACAGACTCATAGCGCCACCTCTTCCAGCGCCGCCAATAGCTGATCTACCTGAGCTTCAGAATGATCGGCACTCAGAGTAACCCGCAGACGGGCTGCCCCCTGTGGTACAGTTGGCGGTCGGATAGCTCCGATAAAGATCCCTTTCGCTTCGAGCGCTGCGCTGATCTGCATCGCCTTTTCAGCTTCTCCTACCAGGATAGGTTGAATCGGTGTTGGCGAATCCATCAGATTCAATCCCAACTGATCACATCCGGAACGAAAACGATTAATCAGTTGCTGCAGCTTATCCCGACGCCACTCTTCAGCCTGAACCAGCTTCAGGCTGGCCCGGGTCGCTTCAGCAATGGCCGGAGACATACTGGTGGTATAAATATAGGTGCGGGCATATTGAATCAGAGTTTCGATCAGCTCTTCAGAACCGGCCACAAAAGCACCGGATGTACCAAAAGCTTTACCCAGCGTGCCGACCAGTATCTGTACATCATCAGCACCCAGACCAAAATGATCCACAGTACCGCGACCACCCTGACCGATGCAGCCGAAACCATGAGCGTCATCAACCATCACCCAGGCATTGTGGCGAGCTGCGGTCGGACTAATTGCAGGCAGATCAGCCAGATCGCCGTCCATACTGAATACTCCATCGCATACCACCAGCTTACGCCGGGCTTCGGTACGCTCCAGGCGAGTATTCAGGTTATCAGCGTCATTATGCAGAAAGCGCTGAAAACGGGCGCCGGACAACAAACCTGCATCCAGCAGGGACGCATGATTAACGCGATCCTGAAATACCGCATCCTGCTTATTCAGCAAACCGTTGATAGCACCGATATTGGCCATATAACCCGTGGAAAACAACAACGCCCGGGGACGGCCTGTGAACTCTGCCAGCTCTTCTTCCAGCGCATTATGAGCCTGACTATGACCATTCACCAGATGGGAAGCGCCACCGCCTACGCCGTAACGGTCAGCACCTTGCTTCAGGGCCTGGATAACATCCGGATGATTCGCTAATCCCAGATAATCATTGGAGCAGAAAGCCAGGCAAGGCTTACCATCGACAATGACTTCAGGAGCCTGCGGGCTCTGCAGTATGCGCCGCTGACGGTATAAAGACTGATCTCGACGGGCCTGTAATTCAGCCCCCAGTTGATCAAAAGACATGCTATGGAAATCCATTAGCGAGCGACATCAGCCGATATCACTCGCAGCGAAAATAAGCGCTCCGCGAACAAGACAACAGAGCGCAATAAAGGATCAGGCTTCGTAATAGAACTGATCATCCTGCTGTTTTTGCAGGGTATTCATAATCGCCTGCTCCTGAGTCTCATCGCTTTCGGAGATGCGCTGCTCCATATTGATACCCAGGCGTTTGAACAGTTTCAGGTCACGATGAGTTTCCGGGTTCGGCGTTGTCAGCAGACACTCACCGTAGAAAATCGAGTTTGCGCCAGCCATAAACGTCATGGCCTGCATCTCATCACTCATGCTTTCGCGACCCGCAGACAGACGCACATGGGACTTGGGCATCATGATACGCGCCACAGCGATGGTGCGGATAAAATCAAGATTATCCAGATCTTCTGCATTTTCCAGTGGTGTACCTTCCACCTTAACCAGCATGTTAATCGGCACACTCTCTGGCTGCTTAGGCATATTCGCCAGCTGAATCAACAGACCGTTGCGGTCAGTGGCCGTCTCGCCCATTCCCAGAATACCGCCGGAGCAGATTTTCATTCCGGACTCACGCACATGATGCAGGGTATCCAGACGATCCTGGAAAGTACGGGTGGTGATGATCTTGTCGTAGAACTCTGGCGAGGTATCCAGATTGTGGTTGTAGTAATCAAGCCCTGCTTCAGCTAACTGGTCCGCTTTACTCTGATCCAGCATACCCAGAGTCATACAGGTTTCCAGACCCAGCTCTTTAACGCCTTTAACCATCTCCAGTACGTAAGGCATATCTTTATCTGCCGGATGCTTCCAGGCTGCCCCCATGCAGAAGCGGGTAGAGCCGGTCTCTTTCGCTTTTCGCGCCTTCTCCAGCACTTTCTCGACCTGCATCAGGCGCTCTTTTTCCAGGCCGGTATTGTAGTGACCGCTCTGTGGGCAATACTTACAGTCTTCCGGACAGGCGCCGGTCTTGATCGACAACAGCGTGCTGACCTGTACCTCATTCGGATCAAAATTCTGGCGGTGCACTAACTGCGCCTGGAACAACAGATCATTAAAAGGCAGATCAAACAGAGCCTGAACCTCTTCATTGGTCCAGTCATGGCGAATCTCGGTCTGGCCTTGCGGCATCGAAAGTTGCATAGAATTGCTTTCCTGTCAGTATGACCTGTGAGTGGCGCGGTCAGTCTACGTTCTTATTAATGTACTTTTTATGTACTCTGGCATAAGTGGTTAACTACCGAACCAGGGAAGGGAATACCCGGCTCAGTAGCAGTGCTCAATTTTAATCTGACAGAAGGATCTGTCAACTTATGATACACAAAACAAAAAACAACTGGTTATTTTTTAAGCAATCCAGATTCTGTCACCTTTGCTCTGGTACGAACATATTTAAAGCCGGTCTGTGCCAGGACTGCTTTAATGACCTGCCCTGGCTAAGACATAGTTGCGAGCGCTGCTCGCTGCCTTTGCAGACACCGATAAGCCAAGACACGCTGTGCCCGGCGTGCTTCAAGCGACCACCACCCTTTGACCGTATTATCTCAGCCCTTGAATACCGCTTTCCTGTCGATCAATTAATTCAGGCGATCAAGTTTAACCATCAGTCCCAGCATCTTAATCTCCTGGCTGAGCTGCTTATAGAGGAACTGCTGAAACATCTGGCAGAAAACACCAGGCCAGATATCATCCTTCCGGTGCCAATGGACCGTTTTCGCCTGTTACACCGGCAATTCAACCACAGTGCCCTGCTGGTGAAGCGAATAGCTTCAGTACTCAGTATCAGCTATCGCTTTGACTTACTGATCAAACCCGGGAAAACCGAGCAGCAATCCGGCCTTAACCGGCAGCAGAGACAACGCAACCTGCGCAATAAGTTCTGTTGTACAGAGAAACCTCCGGCTCACGTTGCCATCATCGATGATGTAGTCACCACAGGAGCCACAGCAATCGAGATTGCCAGAACCCTTAAGCAGGCTGGTGCCCAACGGGTGGATATCTGGTCGGTTGCCCGCACCGGAAAAGGGAGTTATCTTTAAAACTGTATGTTTTTTAAGCCTTTACCCCGCTCAAGCTGACATAGATTATGAGTACAGGGCGAGTAAGCATAGTTCCGGAACCTGGATAGATTAAGGAGTATCATCATGGAGTTCTCGGCCATCGGTGATCTGATTGGCGGACTGGGTCTGTTCCTGTTAGGTATGCAGATGATGACCAGCGGCCTTAAACAAGCTGCAGGTGAAGCCCTGCGTAAGGCACTGGAAGCGGCGACCCGTTCACGTTTACGCGGCCTGATATCCGGGACGACAATTACTGCTCTGGTGCAGTCCTCCAGCGCGGTTACCGTTGCGACAATCGGCTTTGTAAATGCCGGACTACTCAACCTCGGTCAGTCAATCGCCGTGATCTATGGGTGCAACATCGGCACTACAATGACCGGATGGCTGGTTGCCACCATAGGCTTTAAATTCAAGATCAGTGCGTTCGCCCTGCCTATGCTGGGTATCGGGATGATTCTGAAGCTGATTGGTGGCGAAAAGCGCTATGCCCACATCGGTACGACACTGGTCGGTTTCGCCCTGTTCTTTATCGGGCTGTCATTTCTCAAAGGCACCTTTAACGGCCTTGAAAACAGCATTCCTTTTGAAGCCATCAGCGAGTCCCAGTGGGGGCTTGCGTTGTTTGTATTAGCTGGCTTCATACTCACCGTTCTGGTGCAATCATCCAGTGCCGCTATGGCTATTACCCTGTCGATGGCTGCTACCGGTGCGATTCCACTGGCGGCTGCCGGCGCACTGGTTATTGGTGCAAATCTGGGTACTACTTCCACCGCCGCTCTGGCAGTGATCGGGGCGACACCGAATGCGAAACGAATTGCTTCAGCCCACGTCCTGTTTAACCTGCTGACCGGTCTGGTTGGACTGGTTCTGCTGATTGGACTGGCTGAACTGATTAATCAGTCCAACCTGATGCAGACCTTTGATATGGTGATACTGCTGGCATTATTCCACACGCTGTTTAATGCCCTCGGAGTAGCCATCATGTGGCCGATCACCACGCCGATGGTGAAGCTGCTGAAAACCCGATTCCGTCGCCCTGAACAGGACGAAGCAATCCCGCGTTTTCTCGACAAGAACATACTGGAAACACCAC
This sequence comes from Amphritea sp., assembly GCA_025800245.1. Lineage (GTDB taxonomy): Bacteria > Pseudomonadota > Gammaproteobacteria > Pseudomonadales > Balneatricaceae > Amphritea. Next base: position 25,173 of record JAOXSA010000258.1, read on the forward strand.
CGCTGGCAATTGAAGCAATGACACGGGAACTGAGCCGGGTCAGCGTCATGACCGGCAGTCTGGCGAAAGAGTCCCTCAGTGCAGAGCTCAGCGATCGACCACGCATTCGTCAGCAGGTGGAAAATATCAACAAGCTGATCAGCAAGATCGGCAAGTTCAACCAGAAACTGGCACAGCAGAATCTCAGTGAGGAGTCCTCGGAGATCCTTCCCAGCGCGATGCGTATGGCGCGCTATTTCAACGAAATGGCACGTCTGTCGAATCTGATAGTGAACTATAGTGAACGTTTTGCCCGGATCTCAGACAGCAACACTCAGCGCGATATCTATGAGCTGAAAGAGGTCACCACCAGCATGCTGGATGCCGCCACGGTTGACGATGAGAAAGTAACCTCTGCTTCGGATAGCCGGGAAGTTCTGCATACTCTGGAGCGCAAATACCAGAAAGTGAAGCAACACATTCTCGATGCCATGCTTGAAACCCGGTTAACCCCCCAGGAAGGCACCGACCTGCTGGACTCGCTGAGCCATATTCATCGACTGGGAGAACAGGCAGAAAAGAGCTCCCGCTACTGGAGTAGCCTGCGACCTATTGAACACCGTGATCCGGTTGTATCCGATCATGATGATGCACCCCGCAAGAACAAAAAGTCAGCCAAAAAGAAGCATCATAAAACCCACCAGCCGGAGCCCACAGAAAGTCTGACCGAGTAATCGCCGTTACGGTATCATAGCGGCTTTCACAGTTAACAGAGCGCAGGCTGATGAGTGCAGATACGCTGGCAATGAATCCGGTGGCGGTAATCCACAGTGGCTTTAAAGAGAAGTTTGGTATCCCTCGTCAACCGGGTCTGGCCAGTTCAATGACGGCGACTATCGAATTGCTGCCGCCCTGCGATGACATTGATACCGTTCGCGGGCTGGAGCAGTGCAGCCATATCTGGCTGGTGTTTGTATTCAGTGCCTGTGTTGGTAAAGGCTGGTCCCCTCTGGTCAGGCCCCCACGGTTGGGAGGGAATGACAAACTGGGAGTCTTTGCCACCCGCTCTCCCTTTCGCCCGAACCCTATAGGATTATCCCCGGTCAGGCTCGAAGGCATTCGCTCAGAACAGGGCAAAGTATTACTGGATGTCAGCGGTGCGGATCTGCTGGATCAGACCCCTATACTGGATATCAAACCTTACCTGCCCTATTCCGATGTTATCGACGATGCGCTGTTTGAGATTGCGAAGAGTATTGAGCCGCTTGATCTGCCGGTTCTGCTATCCGATCAGGCAGAAAACGATCTGCAACAACACAGTCAAAGACTGAATCAGCCTCTGCAACAGCAGATTGAAGAGATTCTGCGCTGTGACCCCCGCCCGGCATATCACAAACAGAAATCGACACAGCGGGAATATGGCATCAGGCTTTACGATCTGAATATACGCTGGCAGATCTCTTCAGATGCAATTCAGGTAATCAGTATTACACTGCAGGAGTAATCATACTCAGGCAGAACCTATGAGATTATTGACGCCAGCACAATCGGAACGGATGAAGTTAGCATGCTTAACTCTGTTACTCTGCGCAACTATTGCAGCATCCCCACAGAGTATTGCGCAGGACCAGCCAAGCCAGAAATCCGATACTCCGCACTCCTGGCAAGCGCTTCTGGACAATCTGGAGTCGCTGGCCAGACCGCTCAGTGAAAACAGTAAGGACTATATCGACTGCCTGGAGCAGCAGCCTGCATTACAGAATAATCCGGAAGATATTGCCGCATTGCTCGAAGAGATCGGCAGTATGAGTAAGACCTGTCAGTTTCTGCTGGATGATCTGCTTCGTCAGTATCAACAGATCATTAAAGAGCAATCATCCGCCTCCGAAAACAGCATCTGACAGGCAAAAAAAAAGCAGCGCTGAGCGCTGCTTAAAGATGCTGCTGGAGAACAACAACCTTTCTAATTCCTGATCTCAGAGTTATTCCTGCTCTTCCCGGAAGTTACGCGCCAACCAGTAGTCAACGCTGAAGAAGCGTCCCGCACCGGTAAAGAACAGACTGAATAGCATGATGAAGTAAGTCGCCGCGAACTCAATACCGTTATTCAGTATCACCACAGAACCACGACCGGTCAGCCAGCTGTAGTTGCCGTGTTCACGTAAGATATTCTTAGCAGCGGAAAGACGGTCAGCCGCTTCCATAATACGATCATTGGCGAGCCAGCTGGAGCTGTCAGAAATCGCCAGCCAACCGTTTTCCAGATGCACAGTGACCGCTGCGACAATCATCGTCACCATCAGAGGGATAGAGATCCAGCGCACAGCAAAACCGATAATCAGTGCAATACCGCCAAAAAACTCGGTACCGGCGGCCAGCGCGGTCATCACTTCAGGAAACGGCAGTCCCAGCCCCCAATCCGGATTTCCAAACCATGCGGCAGTATCTTCAAAGTGAGACAGTTTGTTGTAACCTGCCTGCATCAGTACCGGAGCCAGATAGAGACGCAGTAGCAGAGGAGCAAGACCGTCAGCAATACGGGTCTTATCCAGAATATTGTGCAACGAGTTGTAGTGCTTGATCAGAGGATTAGCCATAACGTTTTTCCCGAATCAGATAGAACTGTATAAATATTGTTATTGTTCAGCGGTTACTGCGTACCAAGAATAATGTCGGTATCACGTAGCTGTTGAAGAATTGTTGCCCCACCCTGAACGACCACTTCAGGATCCGGGTGTGCCATCTCTGCTGCAATCTGCTCAAGAGCCTGTCGCCCGCTCATGTCAGTATTTTCGCTGAGAATAAACAGTAACCTTGCGGTCAGCTGATTGATTTCCATGAACTTCACCCGATCATCCTGATTGCGATAGACGATCAGAAAGGTCGGTTGTTCTGGCGCTTCCTGCGGCAGATTGGCGGTACTGATGCGATGTACCGGATATGCATACATCAGTGACCAAGCTAACGGCGACTGCACAGGATGTTGCGCCAACAGATCCCCTTCTGCGTCAACATCCAGGCCGTCAGCACTGGTCTCTGACGTATCCAGTGCCAGCTCGACCCACTCATAATGAACCAGTTCCTGCATAAAGGGATGATCCCATTCCTGCGGCTCTCTATGTTCGTTAACATAATTAACAAACTCGCCGGCAATCTGCAGAAAATATGGCGTATGGCAACGGTAAGAATCAAAAAAGGTTCTCACCATACGGGTCCAGTTTTCTTCGCTGGTAATGCTCTTTAGTACCGGGAAACCACCGCTGATAAAGCCATCAACATTATTGAAAAACAGTTCCCGGTAAATATTCATCCGGCGGTCTTCGACACCATCCGGCTTAGTGTGCAGTTCAGGATTACGGATATGAGCCGCAAACTCATACTGCAGTTGAGTAAAGTCCTGCTTATGCGTTGACATGCTGAGCCTCCTTCACCAGAGCGGCCGGAGCGACTTCTGCCTGATACTGACGAATCTGATCAACCTCTTTCAGCAACTGATCCACCGGAGGGATATTAAAGTCACGTTCCAGCAAAGTCGGTTTCACACCGAACAAAGCATACGTCTGTTGCAGTAACGCCCAGACCGGATCGATGACATCAGCGCCGTGAGTATCAACAATGAGGTCTTCAGCTTCGTTGTAATGCCCGGCAACATGGATGTAGCTGATGCGCTCTCCGGGAATCTGCGCCAGAAACTCTTCTGCGTTGTAGCCGTGATTAACACTGTTTACATAGATGTTATTTACATCCAGCAGCAGATCACAATCAGCCTGCTTCAGCACTTCCAGCAGAAAGTCCATCTCTGACATCTCAGCACCGGGGGCGGCATAGTATGAAACGTTCTCGATTGCCATACGCTCACCCAGGATGTCCTGAGTCTGATGAATCCGGCTTACGACATGCTTTACCGCCTGCTCAGTAAACGGAATAGGCATCAGGTCATAAAGATGCCCGTCATCAGTACAGTAACTCAGATGTTCGGAGTAACCGCGGATATTATGCTCTTTATGAAATGCCCTTAGCTTTTTCAGAAAGTCAGTATCCAGCGGAGAAGGCCCACCCAGAGAAAGAGACAAACCGTGCGTAACGAAAGGGTATTTTTCAGTATATTCGCGAAACGCCTTACCGAAACGTCCACCCAGTCCCATCCAGTTTTCCGGCGCAACTTCCATGAAATCGATTCGGGACGGATCAACATCCTTCATTGAATCGGTCATGCAACGGCGAAAGCCCAGGCCCGCTCCGGAAATCTGAAAGGTTTCGTTATTCATGGTTTATCTCCTTTGAGTTTAAACAGCCCCTCCGGAGAGGGGCTGTGCAGTAATAAAGATCAGCGATTAGCTTTCTACCTTCATAGAAGAACCACCGCACTTACCTTCACCACACTTACCTTCGCCTTCGGCCTTGGAAGAACCGCCGCACTTACCTTCGCCACACTTACCTTCGCCTTCAGCTTTAGAAGAACCACCACATTTACCTTCCCCGCATTTGCCTTCGCCGTCAGCTTTGGAAGAACCACCGCATTTACCTTCGCCGCACTTACCTTCTTCCATGGCTTTGTGGTTACTGGCCAGCTCGTAACCAGAGCTCAGTTCCTGAGCAGCGAACGGGTTATCAGCAGCATTCGCAACAGGCATTGCAGCAACACCTACCAGCAGAGCAGCACCAACAGCAGCGGTAATCGGTTTGATAGTCGTTGTAGTTTTCATGGTTCACCTCAGTTAAATCGCATAGATTCAGTATTTAAAAATGTGTTTGGGTTTGCTTCACTGGGGTTCGGTTACTCAACCTCAAATTCACATCCCCGTTGAAACTGTAATCACTATAAAATTGCAATCTGAAATTAAGCTGAAAAGATGAAAATTATTTTATTAGCTTAAAAACAGCGGATAAATTAACATATTAGAAATATCTAATTTTAATCTATTCAGAGTCCATTTTATGATGTCCAATCTGTCACAGCAGACCACCACATCCCGTCTTGAGTACTTCCCTGTAACCTTTTTTGCAATGATTATGGGGCTGACCGGCCTGACCCTGGCCTGGGAGAAAGCCGCTCGGGTCTTTCAGTTACCGCTTCTGATCAGCAACGTACTGCTGGTTGCCACTGCCTGCCTGTTTCTGATCATCACCCTGACCTATCTGTTAAAGCTGGTGCTCAGAACTCAGGCTGTCAGTGCGGAGTTTAATCATCCGGTAAAGCTCAGTTTTTTCCCGGCCTTCTCAATCAGTATGATTCTGTTAAGCATCGCAACCCTGAGCATTTCACAGAATCTGTCACTCACACTCTGGAGCATGGGCGCCACGCTGCATCTGGCTTTTACACTCTATGTCCTGACCCAGTGGATACACCATCCGAAATTTCAGATAGCCCATAGCACACCGGCCTGGTTCATCCCGGTGGTCGGTAACATCCTGATCCCCATCGCGGGGGTAGAGCATGGCTATTCCGAGCTCAGCTGGTTCTTCTTTTCGATCGGTATCGTCTACTGGATCGTGTTGAAAACACTGATCTTCAACCGGATCATATTTCATGATCCTCTGCCTGAAAAAATGCTGCCAACACTCTTTATCATGATTGCACCACCCGCGGTTGGCTTTATCTCGTACATAAAGCTCAATGGCGAACTGGATAACTTTGCGCGGATACTGTTTTACGCTGCGATGTTTCTCGTACTCCTGCTGCTCAGCCAGTTTCCAAGGTTTCTTCGCATCAGATTCTTTATGTCCTGGTGGGCATACTCATTCCCATTGGCCGCTTCGGCCATCGCGTCACAAGTGATGTACAGTCTGAACCCACAACCTGCATTTTATTATCTGGCATTGGTTCTCCTGATTCTGGCCACATCAGTGATCAGTCTGCTATTTATCAGAACCGCACTGGCAGTCAGAAGGCATGAAATCTGCCAACCTGAATAATTTGCTTTATCCACAAAACCGGGCTGTAATAGCCCGGTTTTTTTTACTTATTTCAGGACTGAGCAATGAGCATCACACAGGCACAGATTGAGTTTGATCAGCAGCATATCTGGCACCCTTACTCCTCAATGACCAATCCTCCGACGGCCTACCCTGTTACCCGGGCTGACGGTGTACGGATTACGCTGGCAGATGGCCGTGAGCTGATCGAAGGGATGGCTTCATGGTGGTCAGTCATCCATGGCTACAACAATCCGGTCCTGAACAGTGCTGCGCATCACCAAATAGATACCATGGCACATGTGATGTTTGGTGGTCTGACCCACGAGCCAGCCATCGAACTCAGTCGTCAGTTGATCGAGATGACCCCCGAACCACTACAGAAAGTTTTTCTGGCCGACTCAGGTTCGGTGGCCGTAGAGGTGGCCCTGAAGATGGCAATCCAGTACTGGAATGCTAAGGGGCAACCGGAGAAGCACAAGCTTCTGACCATTCGTAATGGCTATCACGGCGACACGTTTGGCGCGATGTCGGTTTGCGATCCGGTTACCGGCATGCATGAAATTTTCAGCGGTGTTCTGCCGCAGCAATTCTTTGCACCGGCGCCGCAGGTGAAATTTTCTCAGGACTGGGAAGCCAGTGACTGCGATCAGCTGGAACAGCTACTGAAACAAAATCACGATAAAATCGCCGCGCTCATTCTGGAACCGGTAGTCCAGGGCGCTGGCGGCATGCGCTTTTATCATCCGGAATACCTGAAACGCGCTCGCGCGCTGTGTGATCAACACGATGTATTGTTGATTGCCGACGAGATCGCCACCGGCTTTGCCCGCACCGGAAAAATGTTTGCCTGTGAACACGCAGATATTGTTCCCGATATTCTCTGTCTGGGTAAAGCCATTACCGGCGGTTACATGACCCTTGCGGCAACACTGACGACCACGGAAATAGGTGAGACAATTTCTGCCGGCGGCGCAGGTTGCTTCATGCACGGCCCGACCTTCATGGGTAATCCATTAGCCTGTGCTGTTGCCAATGCCAGCCTGAAGCTGCTGCGCGAGTCCGACTGGGAAACCAACATTGCCCGGATTGAAACTCAGCTAAAGCAGGGCCTGGCTCCATGCGAGAAACTTAACTGTGTAGAAGAGGTTCGCTGCCTCGGGGCTATCGGTGTCGTCGAGCTGAAAGAAGCGGTCGTCACCTCAGAAATTCAGCCCCGCTTTGTCGAGAAGGGAATCTGGATCAGACCATTCGGCAAACTGGTATACGTGATGCCATCATATGTGATGAACAATGAGGATCTGCAGGCACTGACCAAGGGGATGGTTGAAGTGTTGTCGGAGTATAGATCGTAAATCATGGCGAGTGGCGAGTGGCGAGTGGCGAGTGGCGAGTGGCGAGTGGCGAGTGGCGAGTGGCGAACAGTGTTTCGGGGCACAGTCAGATGCTGTAAAGCTTTTTCCAGCAAGCAGCGAGCTGCGTCTAGCAAGTCTCGCTCGCGAGACGGTCCAGCCACTATCAAACCCATCGCAGATTTCGGCACGAGAACGTGTCTCGCTGCATGTTATTTACAAACTCCGTGGTGACTCATTCTTTTTCGAGCAAGTGGCTTCAGCCACGTCCAGCAAGGCAAGCTTTGCTTGCCGGTCGAGCAAGGAAGGCTTTGCCTTCCGTTCTAGCTACTATTAACCCCTTTCCCCACAATCAACTGATTCACAATCCCTGGAAAGCGAGGATGCTGATACCGCTTATAATCATGCAAAGTAAAGCCTGAGTTCTCAATCAACTCAGCAGTCTCACGGTTCAACTGGCAACCACCTGCACACCTGTGCCATAAAGGATTTAATCGCTGCTGCCACAGCTGGATAGCTGGTGAATCTGATAAGACGTGCTCAAAAAACAGCAATTGCCCTTCTGGCTTCAATACCCGCTGAATCTCAGCTAAGGCTTTTTCCGGATCAGGCACTGAACAGAGCACCAGAAAGCACACCACAGTATCTATGGAGTTATCGGCCAATGGGATTTCCTGTGCGTCAGCCAGAAGCAGCTCCGTTCGGGATTGCAGAATCTGGCTTTCCCGACCTAACTGCTGCTCTGCCAATGCCATCACCGCGCTGTCTGGCTCCAACGCTATCAGATGGTCTACCGCCTCAGAATAACAACAAAAGCCCGCGCCGGTTCCCGCGCCTATTTCAAGAACCTGTCCACAGGCCTGCCGCAACAGCGCCAGCCTTTCTTCAGCTACAGCACTTGAAACCCGGTCCAACAAGCGGGGAAATATCCAGCGATAGTAGGGATTGAATCGCCGTAGACTCATTGCTTTGCTTCCACTATGCTCTTGTTTATCAATGTGTTTTGCTTTTCAGGAGCTTCTTTTTATGGCACGTATAAAAATTGATATGCCGGATAACTACAGTTTCACTACTGAGATGCCGGTACGTATCAGCGATATTAACTATGGCGGCCACCTCAGTAACGATGCTGTACTCTCTATGGTGCACGAAGCCCGGGTACGCTATCTCAATTCATACAACTATACCGAGCTGGATATTGAAGGCGCCAGTATCATTATGACTGACTCTGCAATTGTCTATAAAGCGGAAGGCTTTCATGGCGACCAGGTTCAGATCGATGTCGCTGTAGGCGATTTCAATAAATATGGCTGCGATATCTACTATCTGCTCAGCAATAAAAAGACAGCTGTGGAAATCGCCCATGCCAAGACCGGTATTGTGTTTTTCGACTACAACGAACGTAAAGTTATCGGTGTACCGGGAGAGTTTAAAAGCCGCATCGTAAAAGAAGCAGATTAAGCGTTCAAAAAACAAACAGAAACCGACTCTAACCGACTGAATAATATACAGAAAACGGGTGCTGAACAGATTTTAATCCAATCGCTTCAGGCCTTATGCCACGGGGGCTTCGGACACTTATCCGTGACTTACTCACAGCTTTGTAGCACTGTTTCTGTTTATAACTATCTTTTCAGAGTGGAAGATACAGCCCCTCCTTGAGGTCATGATTAAGCCCAAGTAGACTCTAGGCAATCAGACGGTCAAGGAATAGATTCGATGTTTAACAAATTGAAATGGATTTTCTTTGTTGTAATTGCCACTGCATACATCGGTGGCTGCTCAACAACCACAACAACGTTACAGCTGCCGATTTCGGAAACATCTTTTCGATTACCAGTCGAGAATGAAGATAAGATCCTTATAGGAGAATTTTTTTTACTTAAAAGTGCAGATGGCTATCTGTCACTTCAGGTAATGAATTCCATCGAAGAGGATAAACAATATGGGCTCAACACGATTCAGCTCATTAATCAGCTGTATGGGTTTGATCAACCTTCCAATGAAGACATAGCTTTAACTAAAAAAGCTATTTCTGATGACACTATTGAAAAGTCTGTACTGAAACATAAGTACTTTTTCGCTATATATCTTAAGGAAGTAGGAGGGCGGGAGCGAATTATTTTCACCCCAAAGGACACCGACTCATTGACCTACTATATCCTTGAAACACAAGGAAAGGATGCCATTAGTTTTTTCAACGGAGTGAAATAAATGTCTATAAACCATGATGATAAGAAGCACGCTAAAGCCATACTAGCGGCGTTCTATGGTCGCAACATCGCAGAAAGCATCAGAATCAATGAAAAAACCATTGATTTAATCGGCCAAATGCTAGAAAAATCAAATAGCTGCACTGAAGCCATAGAGCTTGTTCCCAGACCAATATCACCTACAGGAGCAAGACCCGGTGTACAATGGGCGCTCAAACAGATCAGAAAAACGGGCACACGTCTACTGAATAGCCCTGCTCAGAAAGTATCTTTGACATGCAAGAAAGCCGTTGCTGCCAGCTTTCGTAGTAGGCTTGAACTCGAAAGCTATTAACACTAAGCCGCTCATATGAGTGGCTTTTTCGTGCATAAAGGGCGCGAATATCTGCAGGTCACTCGAACCCGGCTTATTCATACTCCTGGTAGGCCATCGGCGCCAGATTCTCAAACTTAGTAAACTGGCCGATGAATGCCAGCCTGGTTGTCCCGATGGGTCCGTTACGCTGCTTACCGATAATAATCTCAGCGATGCCCTTATCCGGCGAATCCTCGTTATAGACCTCATCCCGGTAGATGAACATGATCACGTCAGCATCCTGCTCGATCGCTCCGGATTCCCGCAGGTCAGAGTTTACCGGTCGTTTATTCGGCCGTTGCTCCAGTGCCCGGTTAAGCTGCGACAGCGCCACCACCGGACATTCCAACTCTTTAGCCAGCGCTTTAAGGGAACGGGAAATTTCCGAGATCTCAGCGGTACGGCCTTCAGTAATCCCTTTTACCTGCATCAGCTGCAGATAGTCCACCATGATCATGGCGATATCACCGTGCTCACGGACAATCCGTCGGGCCCGGTTACGCATCTCTGTCGGGCTTATCCCTGCAGTATCGTCGATGAACAACTTCTTATCCCGCAGCATATTCACCGCAGTAGTCAGTCGCGGCCAGTCATCTTCTTCCAGCTTACCCGAACGGACCCGGGTCTGGTTAATCCGGCCCAGCGAGGACAGCATACGCGTAACCAACTGGTCGGCTGGCATCTCAAGGCTGAATACCAGTACCGCTTTATCCTGCGCCATCAGAGCATTTTCCACCAGGTTCATGGAAAAGGTCGTCTTACCCATGGATGGACGGGCTGCCACAATAATCAGGTCGGAAGGCTGTAACCCGCCGGTAGCGCCATCAAGATCATCAAAGCCGGTAGTAACACCGGTCATCGCACCGTCGGAATTAAATAACTCATCGATCTTATCCACTGCTTTTTTCAACAGCGGATTCACACCCACCGGGCCACCTTCATCAGGCCGGTCTTCAGCGATCTGGAAGATCTTCTGCTCAGCTTCGCTGAGGATCTCCTCACTGGCCCGCCCTTCTGGCATAAAGGCATTATCAGCGATCTCATTTGCTACAGTGATCATCTTCCGCAGCAATGCACGGTCCCGGACAATTTCAGCATAAGCCTGAATGTTCGATGCACTGGGCGTTTTACGTGCCAGCTCAACCAGATAATCCAGTCCACCCGCCGCTTCAAGGTTAGCGGTTCTGTCGAGTTCTTCAGAGATCGTTACAACATCGATCGGCTGCATATTATTGGTCAGCTTTTCAATGCAACGATAGATCAGGCGGTGATCATGGCGATAGAACTGATCTTCCATCACAATAGAAGAGACAGTATCCCAGGCATTGTTATCCAGCATCAGGCCGCCCAGCACAGATTGCTCGGCTTCCTGTGAATGGGGTGGGATTTTGACACCTTCCAGATCCGCGTCGTCCTGATCCAGATAATCCATATTTCAACCTCTTAACCGCCGGAACCTGCTATTCAGAAATCCGGGCCTGAAACGAAAAAAGCACTGCGCAGTATAATACCACGCAGTGCTCTTTATCTCTTCCGATCTGACGAATCAGATCTTCAGCAAAGCTTACTCGCCAACAACGATGATGCCAACGGTAGCAGATACTTCCGGGTGCAGCTGGATAGTAACTTCGAACTCACCAGTGTGACGCAGAGCGCCTTCTGGCAGACGAACTTCACTCTTCGCTACTTCGATACCTGCAGCAGAAATTGCTTCAGCGATATCGTTAGTGCCGATAGAACCGAACAGCTTACCTTCGTCGCCAGCTTTAGCAACGATAGACAGTTCGATTTCGTTCAGCTGTTCTGCACGTGCTTCAGCAGCGCTCAGCTTGTCAGCAGCAGCAGCTTCCAGTTCAGCACGACGTGCTTCGAAAGCTTCCAGGTTAGAAGCAGTTGCAGGAACCGCTTTACCGAAAGGGATCAGGTAGTTACGACCGTAACCGCCTTTAACGGTAACCTTGTCACCCAGGCTACCCAGTTTGCCAATTTTCTCGAGCAGGATAACTTCCATCTCGCAAACCTCTATTCTTATCTTGTCTGCGGTGTAAACACCCCAGCAGACTGAAACTGTTTAAACCACCCGTTATCGCAATAACGGGCTAACCGTTATTACTGGTGGCTGTCAGTGTATGGCAGCAGAGCAACGTAACGAGCACGCTTGATAGCAGTCGCCAGCTGACGCTGGTAACGAGCTTTAGTGCCAGTGATACGGCTAGGAACGATTTTACCGGTTTCAGTGATGTAACCTTTCAGGGTATCCAGATCTTTATAATCGATCTCAGTAACACCTTCAGCGGTAAAACGGCAGAATTTTCTACGACGGAAAAAACGAGCCATGGTATATCTCCTCTAAATAAATGTTAAAACCGATTACTCGGCAGCAGCTTCATCAGCAGCCGGAGCTTCAGCAGCTTTTTCTGCTGGCGCTTCAGCTGGCTTTTCAGCACGATCTTCGCGACGTGGACGACGCTCTTCACGGCCTTCAGCAGCTTTGATTGGAGATACTTCAGTCACAGCATCTTTGCGACGTACAACCATGTTACGGATTACCGCATCGTTGTAACGGAAGATGTTGGTCAGCTCGTCCAGAGTTTCCTGAGCACATTCAACGTTCATCAGAACGTAGTGCGCTTTATGGATTTTGTTGATTGGGTAAGCCAGGTGACGACGACCCCAATCTTCCAGACGGTGGATTTTGCCTTCAGCTTCTTCGATCAGCTTGGTGTAACGATCAACCATAGCTGGAACCTGTTCACTCTGATTCGGGTGAACCAGGAAAACGATTTCGTAATGACGCATTAATTGCTCCTTACGGGTTATACAGCCTTCATACCGCATCGATAAACGGTAGAAAGCAAGGAGTTAAAGTGGATTCACCTCTGACAGTTAATCAGAGGGAGGCAGAATTATACGCGAACAGGCAGGAAATACAAACTAATTATAACGTTTTCAGGCATCACCCAGACGTTGATTCATCCGGGCACAGAACAGCCTGGTACTGTGCTTTTCCCGCTCTTTGCGAATCGAGGACCAGCAGCTGTTAGTGTCAGGAAAGGGAGTGAAGGAAACACCATTTCGCAGGTCAATCAGAAAGATATATTTGTAGAAGTCTCTCGGACTCCAGCGACTGACGGGCATTGTGGTTTCAAAGCAGGTGTAACGCGGATGGATATTGATACCTTTCGGCAACTGGCGAATATAATGCCGGAACAGATTCTTACCGCGACTTGAGCCTCTCACCTGATTCCGGACAAACTCCTGACACTGTTCCAGCGTGGTCACACGCTCGTCACGAAATAGCACAGCGTGGGTTACCGGAGTCCCCTTGTATGTAAAATTACCCAGCAGATACAGCTGTTTCTGATCTGCTAGACATAAACCGGGTAACAGTAGCAACCCGATCAGAATCCCCTTCGCCCGCACGGTTATCCTCCTGATAACATTTGTCTCATTCAGCTCTTATTGTTCAGTATACAACTTTCTGGCCGCTTATTAGCATTTGCTAATAATCAGAACCATCCCCTACTGTCGTACACCTCAACTGGAGCTCTCTCTTCAATTATTATAGCGGACATAAAAAAACCGCCGGATAAAGGCGGTTTTTTATAGTGTATGTCTGATCTCTTACTCGACTTCAACAATCTCATAGCTATGGGTGATTTCAACACCGCCCTTTTCCAGCATCAGAGACGCGGAGCAATATTGCTCTGCAGAAAGTTTCACTGCACGTTCTACATGTTTCTCTTTCAGGCCACGGCCGGAGACAACAAACTTCACATGAATTTTAGTGAAAACAGCGGGTACTTCATCAGCACGCTCGGCATCGATTTCCGCTACACAATCCACTACATCCTGGCGAGTTTTTTTCAGGATACCGATCACATCATAGGAGGTGCAGCCACCCAGCCCGAGCAGCATCAACTCCATAGGCCGTGGACCCTGCTTCAGCTCACCGTCGAGCATCACATCAAAACCGGAACCGGTGGTTCCCTGAAAGCGGACATCACCGTCCCATTTAACTTTTGCTTGCATAGTAATCTGTATCTTCTTTTTTATTCGTTATTTTGCGAACAGTTCAGCCAGTTTTTCGCCCGGCTCATCAGCACGCATAAAGGCTTCACCGACAAGGAAACTGTCTACCTGATGATCACGCATAGCGATTACATCGTCCCGATTCAGGATGCCACTTTCAGTGACCACGATACGATCTTCCGGGATCAGATCGAGCAGCTCATAGGTGTGCTCCAGAGTCACCTCAAAGCTGTGCAGATCACGGTTATTGATACCCACCAGTTTGTTACCCAGTGGCAGTGAACGCAGTAGTTCATCTTTGTTATGCACTTCGATCAGCACATCCATACCCAGCTCAATTGCCAGTGCATTCAGATCTGCCATCTGCTGATCTTCCAGTGCCGCGACGATCAGCAGGATACAATCAGCGCCGATAGCACGGGCTTCGTACACCTGATAAGGGTCCACGATGAAGTCTTTGCGGATCACTGGCAGTGAACAGGCGGCACGGGCCTGCTTCAGATACTCCTCGTGGCCCTGAAAATAATCCGCATCGGTCAGAACCGACAGGCAGCTGGCGCCACCAGCCTCGTATGAACGGGCAATATCAGCAGGTACGAAAGGATCACGGATCACCCCTTTAGAAGGGCTGGCTTTCTTCGCCTCAGCAATAATCGCAGAACGGCCTTCAGTCAGCGCTTTCTCCATAAAGGCGACAAAGCCCCGGGGGTCAGTTTCGCTGCCCTGTTGTGCTGAAATCTGCTGTTTCAGCGCATCAATGCTGACCTGCGCCTGACGTTCAGCAACCTCTTCATGTTTACGGGCAATAATTTTTTTCAGAATTGTAGGTGTATCAGGATTGCTCATTATTCGCCCTTAAAGCTCTGTGTGAACTCAGCCAGTTGTTTCATTTTCGCCGCAGCACCACCATTCAGTATCTGTTCTTTCGCCAGTGCCACACCCTGTTTCAGGCTATCAGCAATATCTGCTGCGTACAGTGCCGCGCCTGCGTTCAGCGCAATCATATCGGCTGCTTTAAGGTTTTCACCGGCAAACGCCGCATTGATCAAGGCCCGGCTCTCATCAGAACCATTGACCTGCAGACCATCCAGAGACTGCACCTCCAGGCCAGCATCCGCCGCATTAATGGTGTACTCAGTAATGTCGCCATCTTTCAATTCGGCGACATAGGTGTCGGCTGCCAGACTGATCTCATCCAGCCCGTCACTGGCATGCACAACCAGCGCATGCTTAGCACCCAGCGCCTGTAACGCTTCAGCCATTGGGCGGCAAAGAGACTGATCGAACACACCCAGAAGGTAGTGCTTCGCGCCTGCGGGATTAGTCAGTGGACCAAGAATATTGAACAGAGTACGCAGGCCCATCTCTTTACGAGGGCCGATTGCATACTTCATAGCACTGTGATGCTGAGGGGCAAACATAAAGCCCACACCCACTTCATCAATACAACGCCCAACCTGCTCAGCATTAATCGCCAGATGGATACCTGCTGCTTCCAGCAGATCAGCGGCACCGGAACTGGACGATACAGAACGGTTACCGTGTTTAGCTACATTCCCACCCGCAGCTGCGACAACAAATGTGGACGCGCTCGATACATTAAACAGATTCGAGCCATCACCACCGGTGCCAACAATATCCACTGCATTTTCAGCAGTAACAGTAACGGGCAGTGCCAGTTCGCGCATGGCGTCTGCAGCACCGGTAATTTCAGCGACAGTTTCACCTTTCATGCGCAAAGCGATCAACAAACCACCAATCTGTGCGTCCGTGGCGTTACCGGTCATGATCTGATTCATCACCGCTTTCATCTCCGCTGTGGAGAGATCCTGTTGATCGACAACTGCCGCCAGAGCCTGTTGAATATCCATGATTAGTTCCGCTCGCTTAATTATTTTTTGCGCTTGATAAAGTTTGCCAGCAGATCGTGGCCCTGCTGGGTCAGAATGGACTCAGGGTGGAACTGCACCCCTTCAATATCCAGCGTTTTATGGCGTACGCCCATGATTTCATCCATGCTGCCGTCTTCATTCTGAGTCCACGCGGTGATCTCAAGACAATCTGGCAAGGTATCTTTATCGATAACCAGTGAATGGTAGCGGGTGACTGAGACTGGATTTTCCAACCCTTCAAATACACCGGTATTGTTGTGGTAAACCGGCGATACCTTACCGTGCATCACCTGACGTGCGCGGATCACATCACCACCGAACGCCTGCCCCATACTCTGATGGCCCAGACAGATACCAAAAATTGGCAGTTTCCCGGCAAAATGTTCAATCGCAGGTACGGAAATACCGGCTTCAGTAGGGGTACAGGGTCCCGGAGAGATAACCAGTTGATCCGGATTCAGGGCTTCGATCTGCTCAATGGTAATTTCGTCATTACGATGTACCTGAACATCGGCTCCCAGCTCACCCAGATATTGCACGACGTTATAGGTAAACGAGTCGTAATTATCGATCATTAAAAGCATATTCGACCTGACCTGTAGGATTCAGCGCTTAATAGGAATTATTCAGAGCTGGATATACTAACCCAACTATACCCAGGATGACATACAACATCGCTGCGATCTGTTTGCTGCATGCATTCGTAAAACCATCGATAAAACTAAGCTACGGTGGCCTTTATGAACACTCTCGACCTTTATGAACTGAATGAGATAGCCCGGGTGGATAAGTTGATTGTTCATTCACTGGAGCGAATGATCTATCAGGTGAGTATTGAACTGAATAACGAGACACACTGGCTTGTGGACAGTTCAGGGCAACCAGCCCGGTTCCAGCACACCGAACAGATCCGCAAACTGTTTCAGGATATTGAACTGGTGTCTGCGGTGATGCACCTGCCAACGACCTTCGATGAGATGATCGGCAGGCCTGCCCTGGAACACGCTGTCGCCTGTGAAATACCACTAGGCTGGCGACACTGATAGCTCAACGGTCGCAATGTTTTTCCAGTGTCAGCGAAACTGAATCAGCAAAGCGCAGAGCATGAGGCTTATCGATTGTAACACTGGCAAAGGTAACCCAGGGGTGTTCGCTGGCGATATTGAGCACATCCCCCACCAGTTTCTCCAGCAACAGAAAATGCCCCTCTTCAACATGATTTATGATGCTCTTACACACCACCTTGTAATTCAGCGCCTGATCAACGTTGTCGGTGGTCGATGCTTTATCCGCCGGGTAGTGAATCTCAAGATTGATCACCACATCCTGTAACTTTTCCCGCTCTTCAGGATTAAAGCCGATATAGGTGCGTAAACGCAGATTAGTGATCCGGATGATGGCATTACTGACTGACATATCGATTCCTTTTTCTTTTCAGCCTGTTACGGCTGAACGCTATGTACAGATCAGTATAGCCATCAGCTAATGCAATCCGCTATCTGTCCGGCTAGTGATCAACCACAATCGGTCCCAGCCCATGCTTCTCTGCGGCCCGACGTAACTGACCATTTGCTTTCACCTTATCCAGAAAACGATCGACTTCCGCCAGCCACTGCGCATCACCTTTCGGGACCGCGTAAGCATAAGGAGTTGGTGCCAACGGCTGCGCTGGAGCCATCAGTAAAGCCCACTGAGTCAGTTCAGCCATACGTTTACCATAGGGATAGTCAGTCATGAAGACATCCGCCCGACCACTCTGAACCTCCTGTTCCCGGGCTTTAAAACTATCAACCACCGACAGTTCAGCCTGTTTGAGGTAGTCACGCATCACCGGCTCCATATAGGTACCTTTCTGCACCACCACAACATTGCCTGGCTGATCGATATCCCGCCATTGCTGAATATGGCCGTTGGACTTCATTCCGACAGCATAAATACCACTGCTTAGATGAGGCTGGGAAAAATCCATAAAGGGCTTCCGGCTCTCTCTGATACCCACACCGTGCATAGCAATGTCACAGTGATCATTGCCCATATTCTCAACCAGTCGAGCAAAGGAGCTCTCAACAAACTCGAGCTCAACACCGAGATGTTCTGCGAAGGCGCCGGCCATCTCAATATCCACCCCTTCCAGTTTGTTTGTCCGGGGGTTGCGATAACTGATAGCGAAATATCCCGGCCAGATACAGACCTTAACCACGCCCTGCTGCTTCACTTGCTGCAGACGGGATTCGGCCCAGCCCGACTGACCAAACAGACACAGAGACAGCACACTTAAGATGAGTACAGATTTCTTCATTCGCTTACCATTTCATGAGTATAATCAGGCTACAGAATCCGAAAGTTATCAGAATAAGATTTCACAGAACAGCAGGGATGGCTGATCAGAATCAAGGATTTCTTTTATATGTCAGTCAGTTATCCGAGCAGTACACTGCATGCCTAATCGCCCTCAGTTTCAGTTTCTTCACGGTCACCGATCTATATTATGGTGGGTTTCCGGCATTATTCTGACCATTCTGATTCTTCTGCTGGTGACACTCTGGACCAGTTTCCAGCAAAGCATTAAAAGCAAGCAACAGAATATTGAGCTGTACGCCAGGATGATTGAAGGTTCCTTCAGTCGGTCACTGGAATCGATGGAGGTAAGCCTCCTGTCGCTTGCCGATGAGCTTCAGTACGCTGGTCCCAGAGCCGCTGAAGAGACACGGCTTAATCTGCGCATCAAACAGATTCTCCGCTTTGCACCTCACCTGCGCCAGATAACCATTGTCTATAACAATCAGATCATCGCGGACTCCCGGGGCAAGTTCAGCAGCGAACTGGATCTGGCCAGAATGGGGCTGAGCGAGTCACAACTGAACCCTTTCTCGCCGGGATTACAGCTGGGCCAGAGCGTCCGTTCCCGTTATCTGCCTCTGAAAGGCGAGTATCTCGACGAGAACAATACCCGTGAAATTATTCCGTTTGCCCTGCGGTTCCGTTCGCGGACCAGCGGTCAGGCCTACACTCTGGTGGTCGCTTATAATCCTGACTACCTGAAAAGCTACATCTATGACCTGAAGCTTGATCAGCAGGACAACGTTTATCTGGTTAACAGCGAAGGAGGTCTGATCTTCCAGAAAGGTTTATACGGCCCCTACCTGCAACCAGTCACCGCATTGCTACGACAAACGCTGGATGAAGGCCGGGACCAGATCAACTTCACCACCAGTGAGGCCAACGCTCCAGCATCCTATATCCATCTGAGATTACTCGAGAAGTATCCTTTGGCCGTTGTGATCAGCACCCGTTACAGCGAGTATTTCTATGGCTGGGTAATGACCAATCTGCCACTTTTCACCGGACTGATTGCCGCCACAGTCATTATCATTGTTGCAGGTATATTCATCATTCTCGGCTACCGCCGTAATCAAACGATGCAGGAGCAGGTTCACCTGCTCTCAGAAGTGGTTAATCAGGCGACCGTGCCGATGATGATCACCGATAAGCAGTTCAGAATCACTTATATCAATAACGCCTTCAGCCGTTTATTCGGCTATGTGCTGAGTGATATAGAAGCCAGAACCCCCTCAATCCTGACCGCGAAGGCAACCAGCAAAGAAATTCTGCAGCGAATGCAGCGCAATCTGGAATCATCAGCGCCCTGGCGGGGCGAGATGCATGCTGAAGATATTGACGGGCATACCATTCCTCTGAGCGCATCAGTCTTTCCCGTTGAGCACAGTCAGAGCGGGCAAACCCACTTTATCGCCATGCTCAATGACATACGTGAGCGCAAAGAGCGTGAAGAGCATATCAACCTGCTATCCCGTGTGGTTGAGCACAACCCGACGATTATCATCATTACTGACGCGATGGGTTGCATCGAGTACGTGAATACCACCTTTGAAGATGTCACCGGCTATATGCGCGAAGAGGTACTTGGCCGTAACCCCCGTTTCCTGAAGTCCGGTGAAACCGACGCCCGGGATTACGAAAATATGTGGCAGACGATAACCGCTGGCGGCGTGTGGAATGGTGAACTGCATAATAAACGTAAAGACGGCAGCCTCTACTGGGAGCGGGCCAGCATTGGCTCATTGAAAAATGATACAGGAGAGATCACACACTTTATTGCCACTAAAGAGATCATCACTCAGATAAAAGAGGATGAGAAACAGCTGCGACTGGCTTCCGCCGTATTCAAGACAGCGGCCGAAGCCATCATGGTAACCGATACCCTGAACCGGATTCAGATGGTGAACGAATCTTTCACCCAGATCACCGGCTATAGCGAACAGGAAGTACTGGGCCGTTCACCGGATATGCTGAAGTCGGAACGCCACTCTGATGACTTCTATGATCAGCTGTACACCCAGCTGTTCCACAAAGGCTACTGGGAGGGAGAAGTCTGGAACACCCGTAAAGGTGGAGATGACTATCCACAGTGGCTCACTGTTTCGACCATGCGCGATACCAACGGCAGTATCGAAGGCTATGTCACCCTGTTCAATGACATCACCAAACGCAAACAGGATGAAGAGATTATCCTGCATCAGGCTAACTACGATGCGGTAACCGGCCTACCTAACCGCAATCTGTTTTCCGACCGGCTGCAACATGCTCTGCAGGTGACTAACCGCAGCCAGAATCAGGGCGCCCTGCTGTTCATCGATCTGGATCGGTTCAAACAGGTCAATGATACTCTGGGGCATTCAGTCGGCGACCGTCTGCTGCAGCAGGTTGCCGAGCGTCTGCAGGCCTGCGTACGAAAAACCGATACTGCCGCCCGACTCGGCGGCGATGAATTCGCAGTGATCATCCCTGAGGTTCAGGACAGTTACGTCTTTAAGAATATCGCCAGTAAAATTCTGAAAAGCCTGTCCGCCCGGTATGTCATCGATGATAACGACATTTTCATCTCCTGCAGTATCGGCATCACTCTGTATCCCGATGATGGCACTGAAGCTGAACAGCTGATTCGCAATGCTGACAGCGCGATGTATAAAGCCAAGGAACTGGGACGCAATAATTATCAGTACTACACCGATAAGATGAATAACGAGGCGCAGCAGAAGCGTGAGCTGGAAAATGCCATGCATCAGGCCATACGGAATAACGAATTCAGACTGCACTACCAGCCTATCTGGAATATCGAGACCCGCCGTATCGACAGTCTCGAAGCCCTGTTACGCTGGCATCATCCAACCCGGGGTGAAGTCAGCCCGACCGAATTTATCCCGGTGGCAGAAGAAGCCGGTCTGATTCAGCAACTGGGTGATCTGGTCATCGTTCAGGCCTGCCAGTTCGGAGCGACTCTGAAGAAACAGCTGACAGATCCCCCCAGCATCAGTGTCAATGTATCCAGCCGCCAGATACAGCGTGGCAACCTGGCGGATACCGTCGAGAAAACGCTGAAGAGCAGCGGTATGACGGGCCAGAAACTGACTCTGGAACTGACCGAAAGTATTCTGCTGGCAGATGAAGACAATACCCATGAGCAGTTGAATAAGCTCTGCGATATGGGCCTTCAGATCGCTATCGACGATTTCGGTACCGGATATTCGTCCCTGAGTTATCTTAAGCGCTACCCGATCAGCCGTCTGAAGATCGATCGGGAATTCGTGGCGGACATTGAAACCGACACTGATGATCAGACACTGGTTTCCGGCATCGTGTCCATGGGTAACGCGCTGGGTCTGGACGTCATTGCAGAGGGGGTTGAGCATAAAGAGCAACTAAGGCTCCTGCGGGCGATGGGATGCCATTATATTCAGGGCTTTATCTTCAGCCCGGCAGTCAGCCCGGCACGGGCAATCCGCATGCTTAAATCCCGTGATGCTGATCTCAGACCCGCCTCTGAAGACGAGTAGAGATTCAACCTTATTCAGGACGGGTCACTGGCAATAAAAAAGCCACTCAGATCTGAGTGGCTTTCAGTGACTTAACGACTGTTTCAGGAAGCTTTCGGTTGCTCTTCCTGAGTATCGTCCTTATCGGCTTCAGGCGGAGTTTCCGCTTGATCCTTAGCAGACTCCTCTTCACTACCCAATACCTCTGCCAGAGTACTGCGGGACAGCTGACCGGTCAGATTACCCTCTTCATCCACCACAGGCAGTGAATAGTCTGAATCCAGGGTATCCGGAATAACCGTCTCAAGTACGGCATCCTGGGCAATAGGTTCAACCGACTCAACATGTTCCTCGGTCAGTTCAGCGGACTTATCCTCGGCATAGGCTTCTTTCAGGGTCTCTTCAGTGACGATGCCCTGATAACCCTCATCAGTCACCAGATAACCATAGTCTTCTTTGAAGCCCTTCATCTGCTTCAGCGCTTCTTCGATAGTATCCGCGGTTATACGATAAGCCGGATCTTTCATTACCGTTTCAACGGTCAGCGCCCGGGCGCGGTTTACATCGCGAACAAATGCCTCAACATAATCTGTTGCCGGATTCAGAAGAATATCTTCCGGCTCACCCTGCTGCACCATCTCACCGTCTTTCAGAATGGCAATACGGTCACCGATACGCAGTGCTTCATCAAGATCGTGGGTAATAAAGATAATGGTCTTATGGAGCTTTTCCTGCAGCTCAATCAGCTGATCCTGCATTTCCGAACGGATCAGGGGATCAAGTGCTGAAAACGCTTCGTCCATCAACAGGATCTCAGCGTCAGTACACAGCGCCCGGGCCAGACCCACACGCTGCTGCTGACCACCAGAAAGTTGCGCCGGATACTGATCTTCATAGCCCGCCAGACCGACCGTTTCCAGCCACTCTTTCGCCTTATCACTGCTCTCCGATTTGCTCACACCCTGAATCGATAAGCCATAGGCAACATTATCCAGTACAGTCTTGTGCGGCAGCAGTCCGAAGCGCTGGAATACCATCGACATTTTGTGACGCCGGAAGTCCTGCAGGTCCTGAGTATTCAGCTTCATAACATCAGTACCTTCAACCTCGATCACTCCTTCGGTAGGATCGATCAGTCGGTTGAAGTGACGGATCATTGTGGATTTTCCGGAACCGGACAACCCCATAATTACAAAGATTTCGCCTTTATTGATGGTCAGATTAATATCTTTAAGACCCAGGGTATGGCCGGTCTCAGCCAGAATTTCATCCTTGGTTTTACCCTGATGCACTAACGGCATATATTTCTTCGGGTTATTTCCAAACAGCTTATACAAGCCTTCGATGCGAATCAGCGGTTGCGCTTCTGCATTAGCCATTATCCAGGCCCTCCATGTGTCGCTGACTACGTTTCGCATAAGACTGCGATACACGGTCGAAGATAATTGCCAGAGCAACGATCGCCAGGCCATTCAGAAGTCCCAGTGTGAAGTACTGGTTGGTAATCGATTTCAGCACCGGCTGACCAAGACCTTTTACGCCGATCATGGATGCGATTACAACCATCGACAGCGCCATCATAATGGTCTGGTTAATACCTGCCATGATGGTCGGCATAGCCAGCGGCAGCTGCACACCCAACAAGCGTTGACGCGGGCTGGCACCGTAGGCTGTTGCAGCCTCAAGCACATCTTTATCAACCAGTCGGATACCGAGGTTCGTCAGACGAATGACTGGCGGGATCGCGTAGATAATTACCGCAATAACGCCCGGGATCTTACCGATACCCAACAGCATTACCACCGGAATCAGATATACGAAGGCAGGCATGGTCTGCATGATATCCAGCATCGGCACCACTATTGACTGCACTCTGTCAGAGCGCGCCATAGCAATACCGATAGGCACCCCGAGCGCGATCGCCATCAGCGTACAGACAAGAATAATACTCATGGTTCTCATGGTGTCATCCCACATCCCGAAATAGCCGATCAGGAAAAAAGAGATCACTACACCCAGGCTGAGCTTCCAGGAACGACTGGCAACATACGCCAAACCTGTCACCACAATAATGACCAGCCACCAGGGCGTTGCCAACAACAGTTTTTCAAACCAGACCAGAAAAGTCAGGAGCGGATCGAACAGGGATTCAATTACATCCCCGTACTCACGGGAAAAGTCACGATAGAGCCCATCCAGCCCTTTTCGGATATCCCGCAACTCTCCTCTCGAAAGCTGCGGAATTTCGGTTAACCAGCTTGATTCAGCCATACATTACCTCGTACAAAAACAACACTGCCCGATCACCGGAAAAAGGTAATCGGGCAGTTTTTTTACTTACAGATCCTAACCAGCCTTACTGTAGCGCTTGTTTGACTTTTGCTGCGACGTCAGCAGAAACCCAACCAGCCCATACATCAGGATATTCAACCAGGAAGTGCTCAGCTGCAACTTCACCATCCGCCTGATTATCTTCCATCCAGGCCAGCAGACCGTTCATCTGATTATTAGTAAATGAACGGCGGGTCAGGTAGTCATATGCTGCTGGGGCTTTAGACGCAAAGGCTTCTGTGGTCACAGTATGTACCGGTGATGGTGGGTACATCGTAGCCTTTGGGTTCTCACAGTCTTCACTGGTAGTACAGTTCACAAAGTGGTCCTCATCGACACCGGAACCAAAGTCGACTTTCACCATCTTGTACTTACCCAGTACGGCAGTAGGTGCCCAGTAGTAACCGAACCATGCTTCGCCACGCTCGTAAGCTTTAGCGATAGAGCCAGCCAGACCAGCACCTGAACCCGGATCAATCATTTCAAAACCGGCATCGCCCATCTTCATCGCCTCAAACAGGTTGCCTGCTGAAATCTGGCAGTTCCAGCCTGCCGGGCAGCCGTAGAACGCCGATACATCAGGATCTTCCGGATGCTTAAACATTTTGGCGTTTGCCAGAACGCCCTCAATGGTTGCCATAGAAGGATCTTTCTTAACCAGATATTCAGGTACCCAGAAGCCCTCTTCACCACCATCAGACAAAGACTTACCTGCGTAGCGCAGACGCTTCTCAGCGACACCACGATCCAGAGCGTCTTTCATGGAGTTACTCCACAGCTCTGGTGCAATATCCGGTTCACCTTTTTCAATCATGGATGTACCGGTAGGCATAGTATCACCCGGTACCAGTTCAGCTTCGCAACCGTAACCGTGTTCAAGGATGAAGCGGTCGACATTGGCCATCAGTGAAGCAGAGCTCCAGTTCATATCGGCAATCGATACGGCACCGCACTCCTCTGCAGCCTGAACCGTGGTTGTCATCATCGCTGCAGACAGCACCGCAGCAGAGAGTTTTGTCAGTTTGCGCATAGTGTCTCCGAAATCCTTAGAATTATTATCATTTGTGCTAAACATATTATGACTCTAATATTTATAACTCAAATATTTTTTGCTATTAGTTTTATTTGTTGGAATGAATACATAGGATATACTCGCGGCCTTTCTGAAAGGCTCATCAGGTTCTGGAGTTAAGATGACCGAAAAAACACCATGCTGGCAGGATGTACTGATTGAATTGCGCCGGATAATCCGGGCCACAGATCTGCAATCAAAGCGGGTAGTGAAATCCTGTGGACTGACCATTCCTCAGGTTATGGTACTCCGAGCCATCAGAAGTCTGGGGGATGTCACGGTAAAACGGATATCCGATGATGTGTCATTGAGTCAGGCGACGGTCACCACTATTCTCAACCGGCTGGAAGACAGACAACTGGTGGAGCGGGTGCGCAGCAGTAATGACCGCAGAATAGTGAATGCCCGCCTGACAGAGAAAGGCCTGCATGTTCTCGAAACAGTACCACCACTGCTGCATGAGTCATTTATTCAGCGGTTTGAAAACCTGGCAGGCCGGGAGCAGTCAGATATCCTTTCAGCTCTGCAGCAGGTGGCAACGATGATGGATGCAGAAACGCTGGACGCTGCACCACTGCTGGATATTGCAGCACCGGCCAAAGGTATCAGCCAGGACAAATAAACGCTGATCAGTCCTGGTAAATTCCGCTACAGGGTTACAGTCTTACGCTGATTGTCAGCAGATCCTGCTCCAGCGACTGCCAGCTGTCTGGTTCTGTGCCAATCACTTCAATGCGGCTGTCCCAGACCTCGTCCAGCGGCTTAACACTGAGTACGCCATCGGCAAGATTAAAGGCATAAATGCCGTCGTCGGTTATGAACACCGCCTTCATTCGCTCGACGTCAAGGCCGTTCAGAAGCCCTTCAAGCGCATCAAACTGAAATTCAAATTCAGGGCTGAATACCCAGCCTGAGCTGCAATAACCCTGACCTTTATTGTCTTTGCGCAGATAACCACATTCAGGCAGTTCGTCATCGGTAGCCAGCGCACCGGAAGCCTCACCATGATGACTGTGATGATGTGAAGCCTCAGCCTGATAACCGCTCTCTGGTGACAACCAATCCGTCTCTACCGATCCCTGATCTGCTTCCGATACCGCCACATCCAGAGACAACGTCTTCAGAAAAGTCTGTAACTGTTCAAACTCATCTCCAGTGTAAAGGTCACTTTTACTGGCAATGACCCTGTCCGCCACACGCAACTGCTGCCGGAAAATATCATGATCACGATAACGCGTATCAGTGAGTTTACGGGCATCCACCAGCGTCAGCGTTGCCCTGATATCCAGCACATCCCGGTATTCAGGCTGTAACAGAGTAGCGATCACCTCTTCAGGATGCCCCAACCCGGTAGGTTCAATCAGCAGCCGATCCGGACTGGCTTTGCGGATAAGCTGATTCAGCGCTATCGACATCGGCAGCCCTGCCGTGCAGCACATACAGCCACCCGGCACTTCGGAGATAAAAATCTGCTCGTCCTGTTCCGGTGATCCACCCATCATGCTGGCGTCAATGCCAACCTCACCGAACTCGTTTACCAGTACAGCCCAGCGCTCATTCGCTGGCTTCTGGCTCAGAAGTTGTTGAATGGCAGTCGTTTTACCAGCCCCCAGGAAGCCGGTGATGATGTTGGTTGGAATATTCTGATACACGGAATTCAATCAAACTATGATGAGTAAAAAAGGAGCTCCATCACACGCATTCTGAATGAAGGAAAGTGATGACCGATAAAACACTTCAGAGTACCTGATCAGTAATCAGGCCCATAAGTTCAGAGCTTAGTCGCCCATTCGTCGATCCAGGAAGCGGCTTCCTCGTCGGCATCCGGGGTTTCATTACTGTCGATAAACAACGCCTGCCCGACCGGTTTAGCGTTAAGATCACGCATCAGTTCATTCATCAGCTTACCGCCTTCGGCAAACGTCTCATAAGAGCTGTCACCCAGCGCAATCAGGCCATAGCGAACGGAAGACAGATCCGGCTGATTATCTTTCAATGCGCAATACAGCGGCAGCAGGTTACCCGGGATTTCACCCTGCCCTACCGTGGAAGTACAGATCAGCACCACGTCAGGGCTATCCATCAGCTGCTCCAGTGTTGCCTCTTCCAACAACTCAGCTTCATGCCCTATGCCCTGCAACTGGTCAGTACAGTCCTCTGCAATCTGACCGGCATTTCCGTAGGTTGAACCCACGACTACTTTAATATTCGCCATTATTACTCACCCTGATAAAGCCCGAACCGGGATCTGAAAAAGTCAGCGCACCATATTAATGAAAAGTGGCTGATTGTTGAATGTCTATTTTATGCACACCCGGATTTTACCCGACCTTTTTTGTCAACTATCTTAAAAGAGAGACTATCAAGGGGAGAATCCGAATGCCAAATAATCATGTTGCTCAGCTGCTCAATGAGCTGGAACAACAGGCAACGGCCAAAAGCAAACAGGTCGAATACACCTTTGCAGTCAGCCAGGAAGATCTGATCAAAATTCAGGCACTGGCAGAGCTGTACCAGATGTCTCCGGACAAACTGGCCGCTGAGCTATTGCATACGGTGTTACTGGAAGTCGAAGAAAAAATGCCTTACAAACCCGGCACGAAGGTGATTCGAATGGAAGAAGGCGATCCGGTTTATGAAGACGTAGGCCCCATGCCCCGCTACATCGCGATCAAACACCGTCTCAGTAACAATACCAAATGCGCCTGAGAAGTCGCTTTTCTACAGATAATAAAAAGCGCGGCTGAGCCGCGCTTTAAATCAGTGAGAGCGGATTATACCTGCTCAGCGATGATCTTCTTCCACTTGGCAGGGCCTGTGTTATGCACAGACTCACCATTAGTGTCGACCGCCACTGTCACCGGCATATCTTTCACTTCAAATTCGTAGATCGCTTCCATACCCAGCTCAGGGAATGCCAGCACATCGGCATTTGTAATCGCTTTGGATACCAGATACGCAGCACCACCGACAGCCATCAGGTAAACCGCTTTATTGTCACGGATTGCATCGATCGCTACCGGACCACGCTCAGACTTACCGATCATACCCAGCAGACCCGTGCTCTCGATCACCTGACGGGTGAACTTATCCATACGGGTTGCTGTTGTCGGACCCGCAGGACCCACAACCTCATCACCAACTGGATCAACCGGACCTACGTAGTAGATAAAGCGACCTTTCAGATCTACCGGCAGCTCTTCACCGTTGTTGAGCATCTCAACCATCTTCTTGTGAGCAGCGTCACGACCGGTCAGCATTTTACCGTTCAGCAGCACTGTCTCACCCGGTTGCCAGCTCTGAACGTCCTCAGGCGTTACAGTGTTCAGGTCAACACGGCGGGTGCTTTCACCAACCTCGAAGGTCACTTCCGGCCAGTCTTCCAGGCTCGGCGGTGTCAGAATCGCAGGACCATCACCTTTCAGAGTGAAGTGAGTGTGGCGGGTCGCTGCACAGTTAGGGATCATGCAGATTGGCAGAGAGGCGGCGTGAGTCGGATAGTCCTTGATCTTCACATCCAGCACAGTGGTCAGGCCACCCAGGCCCTGAGCACCGATACCCAGATCGTTCACCGCATCCATAATTTCCAGACGCAGCTCTTCAACGCGATTCTGTGGGCCACGCTCGCGCAGCTCGTGAATATCGATCGGATCCATCAGGGATTCTTTCGCCAGTACCGCTGCTTTCTCAGCAGTACCACCGATACCCAGACCCAGCATACCCGGTGGACACCAGCCAGCACCCATGGTCGGTACAGTTTTCACGACCCAGTCAACGATGCTGTCAGATGGATTCAGCATCACCATCTTGGATTTGTTCTCAGAACCACCACCCTTAGCAGCAACATGTACCTCTACCTCATCGCCATCAACGATTTCGTAGTGAATCACTGCAGGTGTATTGTCCTTGGTGTTCTTACGTGCGCCAGCCGGATCAGCCAGAATAGAAGCACGCAGTACATTGTCAGGATGAGTGTAGGCACGACGTACGCCTTCGTTGACCATATCGGTCACATTCATCTTCGCATCCCACTGAACATTCATACCCACTTTCAGGAATACGGTCACAATACCGGTATCCTGACAGATTGGACGATGCCCTTCTGCGCACATACGGGAGTTAATCAGAATCTGTGCCATCGCGTCTTTCGCGGCAGGGTTCTGCTCTTTCAGGTAGGCTTCGTGCACGCCCTGAACAAAGTCGATCGGATGGTAGTAGGAGATAAACTGCAGCGCATCTGCAATGCTGCTGATGAAATCATCTTGGCGAATTACGCTCATTATTGACTCCGCAATTTCAGGCTTCTTGTCGTGCAGAACGGGCCGGACGGCCGTCCGCTTTATTATGGGGGTCTGACCAATCAGATGGGCAGACTTCCCTGTGTGTGGTGCGGATTATACACCAAATTGCTGCAGCTGCGCTGTGGATCTGCCTGCGGCATTAGTCGAACGCTATTTTCAGATTGCTATCAGAGCGAAACACAGTACAAAAGCCCAAACATCAGAAAGAAGCGGCCAGTCAACGGCGGTAATGTTTCCAATTGCTCCCCGGAGCGCAATCTCAACCACAGCCAGAGAGCCAATGGCACGCTGAGCAACCACCAGCCACTCTGCAACAATCCAATCCACCATAAGCCGCCGGCAATGAAAAATACTGCGACAAGCAAGACCATGAATAGCATGCTCGAATAACGATAGCCTATACGAACGGTCAGAGTACCAATACCTGACTGTCGGTCAGATTGCTCATCGCGCAGTTCATTCGCCAGTAGCAACAGCGAGGTAATCAGACTGACCGGTACCGATTGCCAGACAATTGCTGCTGTCAGGGTATCGGTCATGATGTAGTAGCTCCCCGCTACCATCAGCACCCCCATCAGCCAGAAGACCAACGCAACTGCCAGCCCGCGCCGCTTAAAGTTAACCGGCTCAAGGGTGTAGCCCAGCGCACCGACCAGCCCCAGCAAAAACAGCAATAGCAGTTCAACTCCAACCTGAGCGACCAGATACAACCCCAGCGCTGTCGCCGCGACAAAACAGCCAAGCCCATAACGAAAGTTACGCCGGATCAGTGCTCTGATTTGCTGATCAGCCAGTTCATTGAGGTCGGAAAAGTCATTAATCAGGTTCACTCCCGCCTGCAGCACCAACGCGGCCGACAGAATAATAACCGCGGTGAACGGGCTGAAATTATCAGTCCCTGAGGCCGCCACAATGCCCACCAGACAGGTAATCAGTGCGACGGAAAAAGAGAATGGCCGCAAGGCTCTCAATAGCCGGTACTTAGAAAAGTCAGTGGTTGTCAAAGTCGATCCTGTTCGTTGATTTACCCAGTAGCTGAGTGCTCTTTCAGCAGACACAAAAAAAGGTATCCGAAGATACCTTTTTCCTGACCATCTGTCTTACTTCTGGCTCTCGTAGGCCGGGGCATTTGGCAGATCACGCATCAGCAGTGCAAACTGCATATCGGTATCGAAGTCCATCGGTACACGGACGGTATGGCCAGACCCTGGCGCGCAGTCTTTCGCTTCGCCCTGCAGGTTTTCCATATGCTCCAGTTTGAACTTACGGTTACCGGCCGGGGTCATCAGTTCCAGCGTATCACCCACCATAAAGCGGTTCTTCACCTCGATATCTACAGTACCGCGCTGAGTATCCTGGCCGATCACCTCACCGACAAACTGCTGGTGTACGCCAACAGAGTTACCGGTTTCGTAGTTCTGATACTCATCGTGCACGTGACGACGGTAGAAACCTTCGGTGTATCCACGATTCGCCAGATTCTCCAGCGTGTCCATCAGATTCATATCGAATGGACGGCCAGCCGCGGCATCATCAATCGCTTTGCGATAAGCCTGCGCCGTACGCGCCACGTAGTAGTGAGACTTAGTACGACCTTCGATCTTCAGGGAATGAATACCCATCTCCGTCAGACGGTGTACGTGCTGGATTGCACGCAGGTCCTTGGAGTTCATGATGTAAGTACCGTGTTCATCTTCGAACGCCGGCATATACTCACCCGGACGGGTTTCTTCCTGTAGCAGATACATCTTATCGGTTGGTTCGCCGATACCCAGATCCGGCTGAACCTCTTCGTTCGGATCAAAGTTCTGCACCGGAATCAGATCACCACTTTCGTCCTGTTTCGCTTCATGAGCATCGTACTTCCAGCGACAGGAGTTAGTGCAGGTACCCTGGTTCGGATCACGCTTGTTGATATAACCGGACAGCAGGCAACGACCTGAGTATGCGATACAGAGAGAACCATGCACAAATACTTCCAGTTCCATCTCTGGGCACATTTCACGGATCTCAGCGATCTCATCCAGTGACAGTTCTCGGGACATAATGATTCGCTCAATACCGGCCTGATGCCAGAACTTAACGCTGGCCCAGTTCATGGTATTACTCTGCACCGACAGATGAATCGGCACATCCGGGAAGTTTTCCTTCACCAGCAGAATCAGGCCCGGATCGGACATGATCAGCGCATCCGGGTTCATTTCAACCACCGGACGCAGATCGTCGATATAAGTCTTCAGCTTGCTGTTGTGTGGCATGATATTACTGGCCACATACAGCTTTTTGCCCTGCGCGTGGGCGATATTGATACCTTCATGCAGGTTATCAAGATTGAAGTCGTTGTTACGCACCCGCAGGCTATAGCGTGGCTGACCGGCATAAACCGCATCAGCACCGTAGGCAAAAGCATACTTCATATTGCGCAGCGTACCCGCTGGCGAAAGGAGTTCTGGTTTAAACATGATTCACAACATAGAAAGTTAAGGCCTGACGGCGCTTTAAATAAGTAGTCTCTGCCCCTGGCTCAGGCCATGTCTTGCAGAGGGATTTCAAACAGCGGCGTGTAGATCGAACCGCGTTCGCCCGGTTTACTCTGATACAGAATGACCGAATCCGCCAGGCTATAGAGATCCAGCTCGGGCCAGCTCTGCGGCGGAATAAAGCCATTTTTAGCAGGCAGTCGTCCCAGGGTAATATGCGGACGGAAGTCTTCCTCTTTGAACTCAATACCCGCTTCCAGTGCGATCTCCATCATCACCCTGTTCAGGGAGGTCAGCGCTTCATGCTCAGGGCTCATCGCAGCCACCACCGACAAAGACTTACTGATCTGATAATACTCTGAGGTATTCACATGCACCTGGAAGGAGCTGACATCTGCCAGCTTCCTGCGGGCAATTTCCTCCAGCTGATCAACTTTTTCCAGCGGGATCTCCCCCAGAAAACAGAGCGTGAGGTGGTACAGCTCTGAGTCGACCCAGTTCACTTCAACGTGCTTGTCATACTGACACAGGGTATCGGCATGATCCGCCAAC
Source organism: Amphritea sp. (assembly GCA_025800245.1). Classification (GTDB taxonomy): domain Bacteria; phylum Pseudomonadota; class Gammaproteobacteria; order Pseudomonadales; family Balneatricaceae; genus Amphritea. The sequence goes on from JAOXSA010000258.1 coordinate 57,482, forward strand.
CAACGTGTTACTGCATCCGGCAGGGCCAGAGCAAAAAACGCACGAATGTTCATTAAAGTGTTATCTGCCTCTTGGAAAAATGACCCACTATTTTGCCTTCAGCGTCACGGGATCGCAATCGATTACTGAACAAAAAACAACCAAAGTCAGTTATTTTGCCAACGTTGAATCGCCTTCTGAGCCGGAAGGCCCAGAACTGCTGTCAGCCAACGGGCGATTGCCGGATAAGGCGTATAGTCAAATCCGGCCAGTTTCGGCCAGGACAACACCGCCGCCCCATGAAAATCAGCCACTGTCAGTTTATTACCAGCCAGATAAGGATGATCCTGCAGATGAGACTCCAGTACAGGCAGATGACGCTGTACAACACTGGCAGCTTTATCAATGACTGCCTGATCCGCACCATCCTCTTTGGCCAGTCGTACCGCCAGCATCATTTCCAGCGCAGGCGCTTCTATCTGGTTACTGACAAACAGACTCCAGCGATACAGATCAGCCTCGGTGGCAATATCATCGACCCAGAGCTTATTCTCACCATACTTACGCGCCAGATAGAACAGAATCGCCTGAGTTTCCCACAACACCAGATCACCGTCGACCAGAGTCGGCACCTTACCGGTGGGATTCAACGCCCGATATTCCGGCGATCGGCTCTTCGGCCCCAGTGTCGGTACTTCGACAAGCTCATAATCAAGCTCAAGCTGCTCAAGCACTGCCATCACGATGCGGGCGCGGGATAACAGAGACCCATATACCCGGATCACAGTTGCTCAACCTTCAGTTGCAGACTGTTGAGCTTCGAGCGGATCTGTAGCAATTCTTTATTCAGCTGTACCCGCGAACCGTCAATCGCGCGGATCGCCTGTTCGTTAACCCGGACCCGGCGCTCAATGCCAGCAGCCGAATTCTGATTCTGCTGCAGCTCGACAATCTGTTCAGCAAAAGCTGACAGCTTCCGGCGCTGCTCTTCCTGCATCAGATCGACAGTTTCGCTCAGCACTTCAAACTCAGAGGTCAGCGCTGCAGCGCTACTCTTAACTGCGGCAATCTGCTCATCCCGATTACCGGCTTTCTTCTCTGCCGCCTGCAATGCTTTTTCTACGCTGGCCAGTTTAGTTGCCAGGCTCTTACTCTGCTTCAGCTGCTGTGCCAGCTTAGCTTCCTGCTGCTTCAACTGATCTGCGGCCCGCTTTTCAGCGGCTTTAAGCTGCTTTTCAAGCTCCGCAATTTTCGGTGCATTTCGCTGATGGGCAACGGTCCAGAGTTTTGCAATTTCTGAATCGAGTTGTTTATGCTTTTCAGCGGTGGACGCCGCCTGCTTTTTAACCTGAACTAGCAGTGATTCACCGGACTGCGCTGCACTACTCTCTGCAACCTGTAGCAGCTGTTGCAGCTCCAGAACCTGCTGATCAATCTCGGCACGCTGCTGATCCACCAGACCCATCTGCTGTTCAAGCACAACAATCTGTTGGTGCTGCAGATAGCTCCAATAGGCCAGGCCACCCACCGCAGCAGCCAGCAACAGAATAATCAGATAACTGAGAGCACCACCGGAGGAGGCAGCAGGCGCATCTGCTGCAGGTGGCGGAGGAGTACCATGACCGGCCGAGCCCGACTGCTGAGTCGGCGCTGAAGCTTTAGGAGTTTCGCTCTTGGGTTTGCGGATCTGGCCATCATCCCGTTCAGCCGGGCCAAAGCTCGGCAGGTCCAGATCTTTATCATCGTGCTGATCACGCATCGGTGTTACACCTGTGTCCTGAAGTCCTGAAAATTCTCTGGCCGCAGTGTACTACATTTCATGATCAGCTGAGCAGATTAAATATTAGCGATCCGGGCAAACCCGTCGCGGGTATAGTTTTCACACCCATCAGAAGTAACCCGAATATTATCTTCGATCCGGATACCACCGAAAGGACTTAATTGCTCGACCAGCGCCCAGTTAATGTCTGCCTGTGGCTGATCCCTGAGGGGCCTCAGTAGGGATTCGATAAAGTAGAGGCCCGGCTCGATAGTCACCACCATCCCCTGTTTAAGGGTTCCGGCGAATCGCAGATAAGGATGTTCTGCCGGTGGCCTGGTCTGACGGGAGTCATGCTGCCAGGCTCCGACATCATGCACCTGAATTCCGAGCAGGTGTCCCAGCCCATGTGGATAAAAGGCCTGCGTAATACCCAGCTCAATCTGGCTGTCAGGACTATTCCTGACGATTCCAGCATCCCGCAGAATCCCCGCCAGTGAAAGGTGCATCTGCTCATGCAGCGCGACAAAGTCGGCGCCATCACGCACCTGAGCCACACAGGCCTGCTGTGCTGCATCAAGTTGTTCAACAAGCTGAGCAAATAAGGTACCCGGCTGCGCCTGAGTTCGGGTAATATCTGCCGCATAGCCCTGCCATACCGCACCAGCATCCACCAGCAGAGAGCGATGCTGATCCGGCGCACAGCGCTCCTGAAACTGATAATGCAGTATCGCGCCGTGTTCATTCAGCCCGACAATATTGGAATAAGGCATCTGGCTCTCATTGTGTGCAATCGCACTGAGATAGCGCTGATGAATTTCATACTCGCTACAGCCCTGACTGAATGCAGCAGCAGCCTCAATATGCCCCTGCACCGCCAGATAATTTGCCTGACGCAGACACTCTGACTCCCAGTCGGTCTTAACGCTGCGCAGCTGGTGCAGCGCCAGCACCACAGATTCAGGATTCAGAGACCAACCAGAACACTCGCCCTCAGGCAGTTCCGGCGCAATCACCGCCAGCTCACCTTCCGGCAACTCGCGGCGTCCTTTCACCGGAACAATCTCCAGGCCTTCAGTCCACCACTGATCCGGCAGCTGAGCAGTCTTGTGCCAGAAGTCATCCGGCATCGGGAAATACAGCCGCGGTTTCTCACCGGCACGAATCAGTAACCAGCAATCCGGATGCTGATCCAGGAAAGGGAGCCAGTAAACAAAATAGGGATTGGCAAAAAACGGATAACTGTTGTCATCCATAAACCGTCGGATAAGACTGCCTGAACCGATAAGCAGCCCATCAAAGGCTGATTGCTGCAATAGTTTGTCAGTTTCCACCTGAAGGTATTTCAGGTGCGCGGTGTACAGTGACTGATCCATCTAGATCTCCCGACTCAGTGATACTTCGGAGCTACCTGCCTGCTTCAGATGCATCTCAAGACCGCTCCAGAATTTCTGTAAATAGGTATTTGAATTGTTACGCAGACGATAAAGACGAATCTGCATGGGAATATCCCACTCCAGACCACCAGCCCGCCCCAGGCTCTGATAGCGGAAGTTGTCTTTCAGCAGACGGCCGGGAATCCAGCCAAAGCCAAACTCCTCTTTGATCATCGCTTTGGCACTGATGGAGTGGACGTTTTCATTCATAGTGACCAGATGAGGTAACTTAACCCGCTGCTTAAGGAAGCTCTGGATCACCGGCTGCATAAACGAGCTGCTGTGATAACCGATATAGGGCAAAGGCGCGCCTTTGCTGCCAGGTAACTGATACTTTGGCTGCCCCTGCTCATCCAACGCTGTCACCGGTACCAGATGCTCATCACAAAGCTCAAGATACTCATATTCACCGGATTCCAGCTCGGCAATAAACTCTATCGCCGGATGCCAGTAGCACAACACCATATCGCACTCACCACTGGTCAGCGCGTTGACAAAATCAGCGCCCATCCAGGTAGTGGACTGGAGATTCTGATCGATATCCACACCCAGTTCAGAAGCCAACGGCTCCAGCCAGGATTTCCATAAGCCAATATAGAGCGACTGGGTTGATGCAAATCGCACTCGGTTTTTCTGTTCTTCCAGAATCGCACTGCAACGATTTTTAGTATCGTTATGAATGCGGGAAATCTGTTCGGCAGACGCCAGAAACAGCTCTCCTGCTCCGGTCAGAGACAAGGGCAGGCTGTTGCGGTCAATCAGCGTTACCTTCATCTCATCTTCCAGCAGTTTGATTCGCCGGCTCAGGGTTGGCTGGGTCACATTTCGCATGTCCGCTGCCCGGGAAAAGTTCCGGGTTTTCGCCAGGGCGATAAAATCATCCAGCCATCGGATTTCCATAAACCAGCTTTACCTATTCACTGTCCGGAGTGAGGTTACGGTTGTGTAACCATCGGGCAACAGGATACAACAGGGATTGTCCCAGTTTAATGGAACGCTCAGGAGACCAGCCCTGAGCAGGATCTGGCTTCAGATCAAAATCCTTGAATGGCATCTCCAGCGTCATTGCCGGACAACCGAAATGATCACCGATCCAGTTCGATGCGATAGTCATGGTCTCTTCACCGAACTGATCCGGTGCGTAACCCCGCTCAATCTGGAAGTCCGGATTCACCGCCATCAGATCTGCGCGGAACTGATGCTCTGCCTGTAAAACCTCATCAGAAACTGTCGGCACACCGTCCTGACCGGCGATAAAGTTACAAGGCAGTGCTTCGTCGCCGTGAATATCCAGCAACAGATCAACACCGGTCTGCTGCATCGCCTCACGGACATAATACACTTCAGGGCTATGCTCCAGTGCCGGCGTCTGCCATTCACGGTTCAGATTCACACCCGCAGCGTTAGTACGCAGATGACCACGCACTGAGCCGTCCGGATTCATATTCGGCACGATGTAAAATTCAGCTTGCTCCAGCAACTGCAACGACAGCGAATCCTGATCATCCAGCAAGCGTTCCAGCAGCCCTTCAACCAGCCATTCGGCCATTGTTTCACCGGGATGCTGACGCGCCATAATCCAGATCTTACAGGTCGGCGCATCGGTCGCGCTGATATGCAGAAGATCAAGATCCCGACCATCCAGGGTCAGACCTAACAGATGATTACGACACAGCGGTGACTGACTGGCCCAGCCCAGCAGATCCAGATGGCGCTCGTAGCTGTAGGGAGCAAAATAGGCATAGTAGATACTGTTCTGCTCAGGAGTGTGTTCAATGACCAGCTCACCTTCCTCATAGCGGGTGGGTACCCGGAACCAGTATTGCCGGTCATAGGAAGCCACCGCTTCATAACCGGGCCAGCCATCTTCATAGGCCGCCTGATCAGCATTCACCAGTCGCATGGTCAGATCGTGCGTTTCACAGCCCTGCACCCGGTAATAAAACCACTGCAGAAAATCCGACTGGTTATCAGCCCGGATTGCCAGTTGAATATCATCAGCGCGCTCGGCGCTGATCACGTCAATATTACCGGCGTCAAAGCCAGCGCTTATTGTCAGCATTTAAGAGTTCCTCACCAGAAAACATCTACAACATCCGTAAAGTGTAGATCTATTATATCCGGCCTTCTTCAATTGCGTGGCAAGCCACCTGGCTACCACTATCGGTTGCAATCAGTTTCGGAATCTCTTCCTGACAGCGCTTGTCCGCGTGAGGGCAACGGCCATGGAATACACAACCGGTCGGCAGATTCACCGGAGTCGGTACCTCACCCTGCAGTTTAATATGATTCGGCCGGTCATCCTGCAGTTTAGGAATCGCAGACAGCAATGCCTTGGTGTAGGGATGACGGGGGCTGTCAAACAGCTGTTCACTGGTCGCCAGCTCACAAAGAGTGCCCAGATACATCACCGCCACCCGACTGCCGAAGTGCTCAACCACCGACAGATCATGGGTGATGAACATATAGGTCAGATCACGCTGTTCCTGGGCATCCATCATCAGGTTCAGCACCTGCGCCTGAATGGATACGTCCAGCGCCGAAATAGGTTCATCCGCGACAATAAATTCAGGATCGACCGCGAGCGCCCGGGCAATACTGATACGCTGACGCTGACCACCGGAGAACTCATGAGGGAAACGCACACCCCAGCTCGGATCGACACCCACGGAGAACATCACCTCATGCACTTTATCGCGCACCTCTCCCTTGTTCCAGGAAGGATTATGGAAGCTGACCGGTTCAGACAGGGTTTCATTAATAGTCATCCGCGGGTTCAGTGATGCGTAAGGGTTCTGAAAGATCATCTGCATCTTCTTGCGATACGGCATCAGCGCCTGAGCCGACAGATCATCGATCCTTTTGCCTTCATAGCTGATCGTGCCTGATGACGGATTCAGCAACCCCATCACCGTACGGGCCACCGTTGACTTACCACAGCCTGACTCACCCACCACACACAGCGCTTCACCTTTCGCTATATCCAGTGACACACCGTTAATCGCATGCACAAATTCCTGATGCCGGGTCAGCTTGCCGCCTTTAAACTGCAGCTGATCCAGCAGGTCACCCGAGATTGAAAAACGCTTATACAGATCCCGGATCTGCAACAGGGTTTCGGTATTCTGCATTATTCTTCGCTCCCCTCTGCGCTACGCTGTTCTTCACGTTTCATCTCTTCCACCATATGGCAGGCTACCTGGCACCCCCCGGAACGGGTAAACCCAGGCAATACATGACGACAATTCTCAGTCACATAGTCACAGCGAGGGCTGAAAGCACAACCCTGAGGTACTGCTTGCAGGGTCGGCATTGCACCCCGGATCTGCCGCAACCGCTCACCGCGAATCCCCATCTGCGGCAATGCATTAATCAGCCCCTGGGTGTACGGATGCTGCGCATCATTGATGATTTCACGGGTCGGTCCCTGCTCGATAATACGGCCGGCATACATAACAAAGGTACGCTGGGTCACCTGAGAAACCACTCCCAGGTCGTGAGTGATCAGAATCAGGGCAACGTTGTTGCGCTCACACAACTCCAGCATCAGTTCCATAATTTCCGCCTGAATGGTTACATCCAGTGCAGTGGTCGGTTCATCCGCAATAATCAGATCAGGATCCAGCAACAGGCCTATGGCAATAACAATACGCTGGCGCATACCGCCGGAGAGCTCATGAGGGTACTGATCCAGACGCTGTTCCGGTGATGGAATATACACCTGCTTGAGCTTCTGCAGCGCAATTTCACGGGCTGCTCCTTTGGTGATCTTGCGATGAGCCATCAGACACTCAACCATCTGCTCACCAATAGTCAGCACCGGATTCAGGGTCATCATCGGATCCTGGAAGATCATTGAGATCCGGTTACCACGAATAGCACCCAGCTCTTTCGGGCTAAGATCCGCCAGATTCTGACCTTCAAACAGCACCTCACCTTTGGCGATATAACCCGGTTTAGACAGCAGGTTCAGAATGGAGAACCCCAGCACCGACTTACCCGCACCGGACTCACCGACGATACCAACCCGCTCACCGCGTTTGAGGGTAAAATCGATATCCCGCAGGGCTTTCACATCGCCTTTACGGAGGCCAAAACGCACCTCCAGATCTTTAACTTCTAACAGTGACATGGCTTACCCCTTGTACAGTTTCGGGTTAAGGACATCACGCAGCCAGTCACCCAACAGATTCATAACCAGCACCAGTCCTACCAGCACCAGACCGGGAATCACGGTGATCCACCATGAACCGGAGAAGATAAACTCAAAGCCACTGGAGATCAGAGATCCCAGAGAAGGTTGCGATACCGGCATACCCAGTCCCAGAAAGGACAACGCTGCTTCAGAAATAATCGCGTTAGCGATCTGGACTGTCGAAATTACCAGAATCGGAGACAGGGTGTTTGGCAGAATATGGCGGAACATAATCCGCAATGCTGGCAGACCCATTACCCGTGCAGCATCAACATACTCTTTCTCTTTTTCAGCCAGTACAGAAGCCCGGACAGTACGGGCATACTGTGGCCACTCTGCGATACCGATCACCAGAATCAGCATCAGCATCGCCAGCTCCTGATATAGCTGAGTACCAAAGGTTGCCTGGAATACAGCCAGCACGACAATAGCAACCATCATGGTGGAGAACGACAGCTGTACGTCCGCCATCCGCATCAGCAGACTGTCGACTTTACCCCCGACATAACCGGCTACCAGACCGATACAGATACCCAGCATCGCCTGCAGCATTACCGCACAGATACCGATAATCAGTGACACCCGGGTGCCGAAGAGAATGGTAGACCAGAGATCACGTCCCTGAGCATCAGTGCCGAGCCAGAAGGCAGAATCCCCTTCTTCCTGCCAACTGGGCGGCAATTCCGAATTCATAATGTCTATCGTGGCCGGATCGTATGGATCATACGGCGCAATAAACGGTGCCAGCAGCGCTGCAATCAGATAGGCGACAAAGACCAGAAAGCTGATCTGCGCAACACGATCGATACAGAAACTGTGCCAGAAGTGTGACTGACGGAAACGCTGCAGCATCGAAGGTGCATTATCATCAACAATGGCATTCATGATTATTTACCTCCGAACAACTTAACAGTGGGGTTAACCAGACCGTAGATCAGATCCACCACGGTATTGGTAATCACAAAGATCGCACCCACCACAATCAGGTAAGCAACAATAAGCGGCGTATCCACCCGGTTGACCGCTTCCAGAAACAGGAAGCCCATTCCCGGCCACTGGAACACCGTCTCAGTCAATATGGTATAAGCCACCATGGTACCGATCTGTACGCCACCCACCGTAATAACCGGCAGCATGGTGTTTTTCAGCGCATGGAGAAAATAGATACGCTTTGGATTAAGACCTTTAGCCCAGGCAAACTTCACATACTCAGACTGCAGTACTTCCATCATCTCGGAACGGATCAGACGGATAAACAACGGCAACATAATCGACGCCAGAGTAAAGCAAGGCAGTACCAGGTGGGCCAGCCCATCCGCGGTAAGAAACGCCGTATCCCAGAAGCCAAACAGCATGCCAGCCTCACCACGACCGTATGATGGCATCCAGCCCAGTTCGATAGAAAACAGATAGATCAGACCGATCGCTGTCAGGAATACCGGAATCGAGATGCCCACGGTACTCAGCCCCATCACCAGTTTTGAAAACAGACTGGTGGGTCTGATCGCCGCATAGACCCCTAAAGGTATCGAAAAGCCGATAATGATCAGCGTGGCACCAAACACCAGATCCAGAGTGGCAGGTAATTTACCCAGGATGACATCCAGTGCAGGCTCTTTGAAGAAGTAGGACGTTCCCAGATCCCCTTGCAGCGCCTTACCAGCGAAACGGGCGTACTGCACCAGAAACGGATCATTCAGTCCCATTTCGTCCCGCAGAGCCTGACGCTCCTCTTCGGAAACCGACTGTCCCACCAACTCACGCAGTGGGTCTCCCAGATTATCCTGGATAGAAAAGCTGATGATGCTGATAACAAACATCACCACGACAGCCTGAGCCAGGCGTCGGATTAGAAAAGCTAGCATAGTAATTGCCTTAAGAGCTCTTGATCATGACCGGTTCTGTTGAAGTTATACCAAAGCGTTGCGGGCATGCTAACGCTTTCATATAACTTCGGTGCCGGCTTAGTATCCGCGCGGACTCACCTCCCGCACAGATCGGTAGAAACCGGAGGACTGCTATCAGCCCTCCGGGTCGAACATTATGCCAGAACAGGCACAGGGCTTACTTGTTGATCACCAGATCACCCAGATATGGGAAGTTCATCTTGTTCACAACTGGTGCGATATCCACACCTTTACGGGCACCCCAGGCCAGATTCTGCCAGTGCAGTGGGATGAATGCTGCATCATCGTACAGAATCTGCTCAATCTGCTGCATCATTTCTGCACGCTTGGCAGGGTCAGTTTCAACATTCGCCTGCGCCATCAGCTTATCCGCTTCCGGGTTACAGTAGTTACCGCTGTTGTACTGGCCCAGACCGGTAGTTGTATCCGGACAAGCTGACAGGAATTCAAAGAAGTTGTTTGAGTCTTCAGTATCGGCATGCCAACCGATCATCATAATGTCCGCAGCACGCTCATCGAAGGTTGGCCAGTACTGAGCCTTAGGCATGGTTTTCAGATCAACCGTAATATTGATCTTTGCCAGCATACCCGCAACAGCCTGGGCGATCTTGGCATCGTTCACATAACGGTTGTTCGGTGCCATCATGGTAATTGCAAAACCATCAGCATAACCGGCATCGGCCATCAGTTGCTTAGCTTTTTTCAGATCGTAACGAGGCTTCAGAGCGGCGTTATAACCCAGGTATCCTTCCGGGCTCATCTGAGCAGCAGGTGTGGCAAAGCCGCGCATAATTTTCTTCGCGATACCTTCCTGATTGATCGCATGCACGATCGCCTGACGTACACGGACATCTTTAAAGGCTTCAACACGATTCTGATTCATCTGGAACGTGATAATACGGGTACCCGGCATCGTCACCAGATCCACCTTATCAGTAGAATCGATACGTTTAAGATCTGCAGGTGGTACCGGCATAATGAAATCAACATCACCGGACAGCAGTGCTGCTACACGGGTAGGCGCTTCCTTGATAGGCGTATAAACGATCTTATCGACGTTACCTTTTGATTCTTTGTCCCAGTAATCCGCGTTGCGATCAAATTCCAGGCGAATGCCCTGCTCACGATAGGTCACTTTGTAAGGACCAGTACCGGAAATATTCTGAGAAGCAAAGGAGTCACCGAACTTAACCAGCATATCCTTCGGATTGCCATTTTCATCTTCACCGCTATAGAACTGGCTGTCCATCGGGAAGATGTAAGTCGCGTTATTGATAATCAGGGGATATGGTTTTTCAGTGACCAGATCAAAGGTGTACTCATCGATCACGTTCAGTCCGGAGAAAGCGGCAAAGATGCCTTTATAGTCAGGGGAGGTCTTCAGGCGATTAAAGGTAAACTCGACATCCTTTGTGGTCATCTCGTTACCGGAATGGAATTTCACGCCCTTGCGCAGGTGAAAACGCATAGTCAGATCATCGACTCGCTCCCACTTTTCCGCCAGGCGGGGCTCAAAGCCCATATCGCGATCCCAGCGAACCAGAGGATCGAAAGTCATGTGGGACAGCTGCAGCATACCGCCGGACAACTGCTCATGGGGATCCAGAGAGATCGGGTCTGAATCGTACGCCATTTTCAGTGTTTCAGCCTGCAGGGTCATTGCAGAAAGGCCAAGCACCGCACCAGCGAGAATCGTTGCTGTTCTTTTCATCAGTTAATTCCTGTCATTGTTATTGTAGGAGCATCTCCTGTCTCAGCAATACAGCCTAACCAGCCCCTGAGGAATCACCAATCGAAATACCAACTAGCCCTATACCCTATCGGTATACACTATTTAAATAGCCTTTAAATCAGCTAGTTAGAACTCGCACAAACAAGCCAGGGCCACCTTTACTTTTTTACTGGAGGTACACCTTATCCTCGGCAATAACCGATAAAATTAACAATATGCAGAAAACAAAGGCACGCGTATCACTTTCACGGAGCCCTTGTTGAGTGTGCCTGGGTTATTTGATTAAGCGCGTTTCCGGGAAGACCGCGTGCCAGCCAAACCAGAAGGCGCGACGATAAGGCAGGCTACTGAGCTGCTGCCCTGTTTCCGCGATAAGACGATGCTCTTCTAACTGCCATTTTCGTCCCTGGCTGTCGATTAACTGGCTGTCCTGGTCATAACTGACAAAGTCGATATCTTCAGGATCATAAACCCGGTTGGCGCCGGACTTGTCGGTGAGCACCAGCACTTTCTGGAAGCCAATCTGATCTCTGTATATCGGATTTTTATTCAGGAACTCTGTATCGATTGCCAACTGATCCTCAGGCGCAGCGGGGAAGCGTAACGCCAGTACCTCCTGCTTGTTAGCCAGACGGTCGTCCTGATACGGGGTATTAAACATCAGCTCATCGGTAGAAAAGTACTCCTTATAAGCAACGCCTTCACCGTAGTTGCGCATATGACCGGTACTCAACGACAATACCCTGGTTTCCGGGTGTCTGCGCTTCCATTCGCCCCAGGTGGTGGTAACCACACCAATATGCTCTAAGGCGATGCCTTTGCCCACTAACGGGCCTACTACCGGTTCGCCTTTGGTGGTGCTCCAGAGTGATTGCGTCGCCTGGTCATACATCAGTTTGTTAGAGCGGTATAAAAAGCCGCTGGTGCCGAGTGTATGTTTAACGCCATTAAAGGTGGTTTTATAAGGGATAACAGTGCCACAGAGGGTACAGTAAACTCCGGCAATCTCTTCACCTCCGATGGTGTCGATAAACATCTCATGCCAGGCAAGAATACGCTTAGGATAAGCGCGAAAGTCGCCGTTATGAGCAATGCCGAAAACGATATTGTCATCCTGCAGGTAGGTGGCTTCCTTTGCGCTGATCATCTCCCGATGGCGCAGCGGAGGAATACCATCCTGTAACACACCACCCCAACGTATTTCATCGAGACGGATACGACTGCTGGACTGACGCCCGGCAAAATATTTTTCAAAACGAGAGTCGATCTGTTTATAAAAACCGGCTTTAAAATCGCCATAGTTACTGGCGATCTGTTCAGGTTGGTTCCAGAGCCAGAAGAACCAGTCATTGGTACTTGCCTGGAAGTTCTGTCCGGTTTTGTCGGTTAACAGCTGGATAATCTGGTAAGGGGTAAAATTATTTCTGGGCACGCTCAGTAAGTCGAGCAGTGGCGCGATATACTGGTCATCCCAATTCACCTCGAGCACCGCCAGGGCTCGTAAAATATCAACGCTATCATTACTGCTCGTTAAGGTTTGCAAAGCCTCGTCCACAGCTTGCTGCGCTGAAGTATCGGCGGCAATGACGCTGCTGTCGGTTTTATCTGCATAGGCTGTCTGAGTAACAGCACCTGACCCCATCAAAAAACCCAGGAGAAACGCTGCTGTGCTGTTCGAGGCTCTCATGGTCTCCCCTCATTCAAATAGTTGAACATCCATCCGCATCTTCGGTGCACTGTTTAATCAGAGGGTCGAGGCTGCAAAAAGTTGCATGAAGATAGGTTCCCTACCGTCACCTATCTTCTCATCATTCAAAATATTGTTGCCGGTACCGTCAAAAAAGCGCCTATACGTATAACGTTACTCATAAGTCATCCTTAACTTGTCATCATTCAATCAAAAAAGTTTGAAATCTGCTTATTAATCTTTTGCCAAAAGCTAGGTTG
>JAOXSA010000268.1 GCA_025800245.1 Amphritea sp.
GGTGACGCCGAAGTCGAAGGCAGCATTAAGCTTAAAGCTAACGGGCTCGCTGCGCTCGCTCTCTTCATTACTGCCTTGTGCGGTTGTGGTGAACCTCAGACTGTAGTTAACATCAACCCCAATCTCACCGTCCAGGCGGACATTGTTCATTTCCCAACTTCCACTGGCATCGGCAGTCGCCTCGCCCAACAGGCCCTCTGCACCGGTATCATCATTGGTGTAGTAAACCTTAACCGTAACATTGGGCGCCACCTTGCCGCTTAAAATTGGGCTCGGATCATCAGTGGTGCCCCCAGTGCCTATCACGCCAACTAAATCGCCAAGATTGTCAGTCACCACGAGAGTATTAGTCTCTGCGGGCAGCTCCACCGTAAAATCAAGCGATGGGCTGTGGCCACTTTCTTCATTGCCGGCCAAATCTGTTTGCGTAATCGTAATACTGTAATCTACAGCAACCCCGGGCTGAGATTCAGGCAGTGATGCGGTGTAGCGCCACTGGCCCAGGCGATCGGCCTCTGTCGAACCCAGCAGTATCTGCTCACCGGTATTTTGATCCGTGTAATAAACATTGACTGTCGCTCTGGGCTCAACATCTCCACTAAACGTCGGTGTCAGATCCGAAATCGTTGAGCCGGCAATGATCTGCAGCTCACCATCATCTACTGTACTGGTGCCAACAAAGGTGGTGGGTGCTTCCGCAGCGGTAGTATCCAAGATGATTTGGAACGGCCCTGTCATATCGTATTCTTTACCATCAGCAGAGATCGCGTCAGCCCAGATTTGATAGGTTCCATCCTCTATGCCTGAGTCTTCT
>JAOXSA010000426.1 GCA_025800245.1 Amphritea sp.
CCTGAACCTGCCCGAGATCACCTGGCGGGGAGATGGCGAACCAATCGTTCTCCGACGCACCGCCAGAGCCATCAGGTTCACTGATGCTGTCGCCGAATGCGAAGCGCTGCAGTCGGTGACGTCTCCGACGAGGGGGGAGAACATGCTGGACCTTGCGATTTCGTATGGTGTTACTGCAGTCACTGATGTCCGTGATAAGGTGTTTGCGTCGGACCACATGGCGGTGGAAACAACGTTAACTATGATGTGCGGCATGTCCCCCCGTGCCACCCGCTCTAAGGTGTACAACTATAAGGATGCTGACTTTACTGGTCTGCGTAGAGCTCTTAATCTGATACCATGGAATATTTTAAACACTCTAGATGTTGACAGCGCTGTAGACATGTTTTATGACCTTGTGTTCGCGGCAGTCTCTGACTATGTGCCTCTGATTGAACTGCGTCAGAAATTTCCCCCATGGTTCGACTGTTCAGTACGGAAACTGCTGCAGGAAAAAGAGAAAGCCCACAAACGTAAAAAATCGAACCCGACGTCTGAGAACATTGCGGCTCACGCTCAGGCTAGATCCGATTTCAAGCGACAGTCAGACTTAAAGTACAGGGAATACCTGCTCGGTTTGGTGCGTGATTTCAAAGATAACCCGAAACGTTATTGGTCATTCATAAAATCGCTTAAATCATCATCGCAAATCTCACCTGTGCTTGAATCTGATGGACTCGTATTTAAGGGCGACGAAGAGCGTGCCACTTGCCTCAATGCATGCTTCGCCAGAAAATTTTGTGACCCGCGCGTCGACGCCTTGCCTACTCCGCCTGTCTTCAATGCTCCCGGACTAGACATGTTCACTGTGCCCCAGGGTCGCATAGTTGCGTTGTTACGGGAGCTAAGCGCGCACAAGGCATGCGGCCCTGATGGGCTCAGCGCCAAAATTTTGCATGAGTGTGCAGAGGAGTTGGCCCCGCCCCTGGAGATCATATCCAAAATTTCTGTGAGGACGGGCGTTTTTCCAGCAGTCTGGAAAAAGGCCAACGTGATACCGGTGTTCAAGAAGGGGTCTAGGAAGCTCCCTGAAAATTATAGGCCCGTGTCTTTGTTGCCGATCTGCTCAAAGATTTTGGAAAAAGTTGTCTCTGAGAGCTTGCTGCACGCCTGCCTACCTGCTCTGCCTGCCTCACAACATGGTTTCCTCCCGAGCCGTTCCTGCATCTCCAACCTTTCCTGTTTCCTTGATCACTGCTGGTCCTCAATTCAGAGTGGTAAGCAGACTGACGCAATCTACACCGATTACTCCTCCGCTTTCACCAGCGTCAACCACACTTTGCTCTTACATAAGCTACGCCAGTCCTTTCACATATCCGGTGCCGCTCACAGCTGGCTTTGCTCCTACCTTAGTGATCGGAGCCAGCGAGTAGTACTAAACGGCAAGCACTCTCAGTGGACTCCTGTTCAGTCTGGGGTCCCCGAAGGCAGCATTTTGGGTCCCCTACTTTTTGCCTGCTACGTAGCAGACATTCCGCACCACATTAAAACAAACTGCATTGCTTACGCTGATGACCTCAAGCTCTATCATCGGATCAGCAACCGCGGCGACGTTCTCGAGCTTCAGGCTGACCTTGATCGCCTTTACCGCTGGTCCCTCAGATCGGAAAAGTGCCTATATGGGCGCCGCGGCGTGCATAACCTGCATAGCTTACGCTGATGACCTCAAGCTCTATCATCGGATTAGTAACCGCGGTGACGTTCTCGAAATTCAGGCTGACC
>JAOXSA010000299.1 GCA_025800245.1 Amphritea sp.
AAACCGGTCGTTGAATCTTTTAAAGATCAGGGTAAGCCATTCAATATGGGCATGGTATTCCCGGTATCCACTCACAACTATGAACTACGCTACTGGCTGGCAGCCGGTGGTATCCATCCGGGTTTCTATGCACCGCATAAAGGCGACACCGCCGGTCAGATCGATGCCGATGCTCTACTGTCCGTCACCCCACCACCACAGATGCCAGCAACCATGGAAGCCGGCACTATTTACGGTTACTGCGTAGGTGAGCCATGGAACCAACAAGCAGTATTTAAAGGTATCGGTGTACCGGTTGTCACTGACTATGAGATCTGGAAAAACAATCCGGAAAAAGTTTTCGGTGTATCGAAAGCTTGGGCTGACGAAAACCCGAATACCCACCTGAAAGTGGTCAAAGCGATGATTCGCGCGGCGAAATGGCTGGATGACAACAATAACGGTAACCGCCCGGAAGCCGTGGAAATTCTGTCTCGCTCCGAATACGTCGGCGCTGACTATGACGTTATTGCTAACTCCATGACCGGTACTTTCGAGTACGAGAAAGGTGATAAGCGTGACGTGCCGGACTTTAACGTCTTCTTCCGTTACAACGCCACCTACCCTTACTACTCCGATGCGATCTGGTACCTGACTCAGATGCGCCGCTGGGGTCAGATTGCTGAACCGAAGTCTGACGACTGGTTTATGGAAACTGCGAAGAAAGTATACCGTCCGGACATCTATGCTCAGGCCGCTCAGGAACTGATCGAGGAAGGCAAGATCGCTGCGTCTGAGTTCCCGAACTTTACGACTGAAACCGGCTTCCGTGCACCACAGACCCACTTTATTG
>JAOXSA010000310.1 GCA_025800245.1 Amphritea sp.
ACGCTGCTGTTCAGGTGTGAGGGCTTTACCGGCCGGAGTGGTTCCCTGACGCTCATCTCGCAGCTGATTAACCCAGCGTCGCAATACATTTTCATTAAGCCCTAACGAACGGGCGGCCTCAGGCACAGAGTAATCCTGATCCAATGCCAGGCTGGCAGCTTCAAGCTTGTACTCAGGAGTATACGATCGACGTTTGTTGGTCATTGAACACCTCTTCTATGGCGGTACTTTACCACCTTAAATGGTGTCCGAATCATTAAACCACTACATACTTACTCATGTTAGTTTCCTCACGACTTCGCTAAAAATCGCTGCGGCTTCTAACATGGGTAGGCATTCGGGCAAAGCCCAAATTGCTGATAACCGCCTACTGAAGTAGGTGGTTTAGGGCTGACAACAAAAAGCCTCACAGTGAGGCTTTTTTCATAAGGAGGGAACAACACTCTGCAGCTCTGTCGGCTCAGTGATCTGGCAATTCCTGCCCGGCAAATAGTTCTTCGATCTCTGCACGATTACTGCAGGCCTGTACCTGCTTGACCACATCCGGAGTCAGATGCGGAGCAAACTTCTGAATGAAGTCGTACATGTAACCACGCAGGAAAGTACCTTTACGGAAGCCGATCTTGGTGGTGCTGTACTCAAACAGATGACTGGCATCCAGAGCCACCAGGTCACGGTCCATCTCTTCATCAAATGCCATCGTTGCAATGATGCCGACACCCAGCCCCAGACGAACATAGGTTTTGATTACGTCAGAATCCACCGCGGTGAAAACAACTTTTGGCTCCAGCCCTTCCCGGGTAAACGCATCGTCCAGCTTGGAACGACCGGTAAAACCGAAGACATAAGTAACGATCGGGTATTTAGCAACATCCTGCAGAGTCAGTTTTGACACCTGAGCCAGAGGATGATCTTTAGGTACCACTACCGAACGGTTCCAGCGGTAGCATGGCATCATAATGAGATCATTAAAGTGTGACATCGCCTCTGTAGCAATGGCAAAGTCTACCGTGCCATCCGCTGCCATTTCGGCGATCTGCATCGGAGTCCCCTGATGCATATGCAGCGATACGTCCGGATACTCCTGCATGAAGGAGTTAATGGTGACCGGCAGTGCATAACGCGCCTGAGTATGGGTGGTTGCTACATCGAGCGTACCCATCTTCTCATCACTAAACTCCTGAGCAACCTGCTTAATACTCTCAACCTTACGCAGAATATCACCGGCAACCTCAAGAATAGCCTCACCTGCCGGTGTGACCCGGGTCAGATGCTTACCACTACGAGCGAACACCTCGACGCCCAGCTCGTCCTCCAGCAGACGAATCTGCTTACTGATACCCGGTTGCGAGGTATAAAGACTCTGTGCCGTCGCCGAGACATTCAGATCATGGCGGGCTACTTCCCAGATGTAACGCAGCTGCTGCAGCTTCATTTATACCTCCACAACTCATAAACCAGTGTTACTAATAACTTTTGATTATAATACACGGTTTATTTATCAGGAAAAGCGCTTTCTGTCTCATTGAGTAACAACATGTCGCCTCTGGCATACCCCTTATGTGAGGCGACTGCGCAGCCGACGAATCTCTTCTTCGAAAGCGGTCATTTTCTTATCCAACGACACCTGCTTGGCATTCGCGCGCAGCAACTCTTCATTCTTGTCCTTCAACTGACCCCGGAGCGTATTCTCCCGTCGGGCCGCTTCATTAGCAGAGCTGATCTGCTTCTGATTAGCCCGCTTAAGTTCTTCAGTCAGCTCTGCCGCTTTATCTTCAAGACGCTTACTGCGATTCTGCTCCGACAACAGAGAGCCACTCAGCTTACTGCGCTCACGAACACTCTGACTGCCCTCACTCTTGAAGCGCTTCAGCTCTGTTTCCAGTGCTTTAATCTGATTCTGCAGGGTTTCAAGCTTCACATCTTTCTTGGCAACCAGTGCCTGAAGATTATGGATATCTTTAGTCAGCGCAGACTCTTTGCGGCCACCTTCATCGCGGAGCTTTTCCAGCGCATTACGGAAATAGCGGGTATCCGCTTCAGCTTTGGCAACCTGCTCCAGACTATGACGCTGCTCATCTTTAACCCGCTGATCAAAGGTGCGCTTCGAGTCATCCAGTGTTTTCTGCAGCAGATTCAACTCCTGCTCAACATTCTGGCGACGCTGCTCTTCTGACTTCAACTCGGAAGTTGCCGTTGTCAGATTGATTTTCAGTACAGATATCTCCGCATCCAGCGCCTGAACATGATGTTTTTCTTCACCCATTTGCTGCTGCAGTTCACGATAGCGCATATCCATATCAGCCTGCTGGTTCTGCGCCCGCTTCAGTTCAGTTTCTGAATGACGCCGGGCCTCTTCACTGGCCAGCTGCTGATATTGTTTATCATGACTCAGTGCCGACTGCGCCTCCTGCACCGCCTGCAACCACAGAGACTGCACACTTTTTGCCAGCGTACTGGGCAGATCAGGGATCAGTGGCGCATCACGATCAAGCAGTTGCATTCGCGCTGGTAACTGCTGCCACCACTCATCCAGCAGACACTGCAATTGCCCGGCATCAGCCTGCAGCATGTTAGTCAGCTTTTCGACAGAAGGTGCAACACCTTCCTGTAGCAGCGCATCTGCGGCGATACTGAACTGTTCAGAGGTGATCTGTTGACTCATTAACACGTGCCTTACGATAGAGATGCATCAGCATCGATATTCTTTAGATTGCTCAACCCGGACTCCAGCTCATCTCCCAGGGCAGCCTTGAAAACCTTACGCCCCCCGGAAGGCAACGGAATTCTCAGCTCAGCCGCATGCAGGAAAAGCCGACGAAAACCGTAAGCCTTCATCTCGCGGTTAGCCTCATCCGTGCCATACTTCTCATCGCCGATGATCGGGTGTCCGGCAAACTGACAATGCACCCGGATCTGATGAGTACGACCAGTGATCGGCCGTGCCTCGACCAGTGTGACCAGTGTACTGAAACGCTGAAGCACCTTATACTCGGTCAGAGACGGTTTACCCATCGGGTGCGCTTTTACGACACGCTCACCGGATTTCAGTTCATTCTTCTGTAGCGGTGCATCAACCTTAGTCTTGCGGGTCGACCACTTGCCTTCAACCAGCGCATGATAAATCTTGGTAATTTTCTTAGCCTGCAACGCCGCATGCAGAAAACGCAGCGCACTGCGCTTCTTAGCAATCATGATACAACCAGAGGTATCACGGTCCAGACGGTGAACAAGCTCCAGAAAACGGGCATCAGGACGAATCTGACGAATCGTCTCAATCAATCCCAGACTGATACCGCTACCACCGTGGACGGCTAAACCGGACGGTTTGTTAATCACCATCAGATCATCATCCTCATACAGCACCGATGATTCAATCAGGTGTTTAAGGTTATCACTGACTTTTGCAGGCTGTTTGGTTTCGCTCAGTCGGACCGGTGGCACACGCACCAGATCGCCGTCCTGAAGACGATAGTCCGGTTTGATACGCTTCTTATTCACCCGTACCTCACCCTTACGAAGGATGCGGTAAATGAGGGTTTTAGGAGCCCCTTTCAACTGAGTACGCAGGAAATTGTCGATTCGCTGACCGGCAAGCTCTGAATCGATTTCAAACCATCTGACGACGCTATTAGACGCCCCTTGCTTTTCTGACATGGTTTCTGACTTGCTTAATAAATACTGATACTTACGATAGCCGCACAGTTTAACAGGCTTGCATGACTGCGTCCTGTAAAAGAAAGCAAAAAAGCACACCAGAAAAACCTTAAAGCGCACGCGAATGACGCTTTCAGGCTTGTCCGGCTACCGCCTTACTGCTATATTCTGCCCTGCTGCGGAAAAGCCGATAAAACCGGTCCTGGTTTCCCGGTAGTGTTGCGGATATGTACTGAATGATATGCGACCTACCCGATGGAACAGCCGTACAGCAATATAAACACAGAACAGAATTACTGCGTATTTCATCCAGCTGGCACAGCCCTGAACAGTGCAAAACCAGTTGGAGGTGCAGATGTCAGCCGCCCGGAACCTGCCATTCTAATGGCAGCCACAGCCTGATCAGTCTTAAACAGAAACTGATATGAGGCAGCTGTTTCCTGCACCGTCGATAAGACCTGCAAACGTGAAAAAATCGTTTACAGGCAATAAGTTAAACATAGAAAGTCGTTACGAAGACTTGGTTTGCCGTGGCCGGTTGATAGCTGATTATCACCGCCCACCTCTCTATGTGGCATCGGCAGGATGAGATGCGTTAGTGTTACAGAGAACGCTAACAGAAATGAAAAGAATGCTGATAAACGCAACTCAGCAAGAAGAGTTGCGTGTAGCGCTGGTTGATGGCCAGCGTATGTATGATCTGGATATCGAATCCGGGTCCCGCGAGCAGAAAAAAGCCAACATCTACAAAGGCAAAATCACCCG
>JAOXSA010000347.1 GCA_025800245.1 Amphritea sp.
GAACCGATCGCCAGCATCTGACCTAAACGATGTGCAGATTCTTTTTTGTCAAACCACTGCAGCGACAGCGACTGGTTCATGGTTTCGTAGTAATGGAAGCCGATCGACATCAGTACAGTGGTGCAGTACAAGCCAACCTCAGTAGGAAAATAGCCCGTAATCGCTGTACCGATCCCCAGCAGCATCATCGACACCAGCGCCAACGTCTGCTCGCGCATAAACACCAGTAATAGCACCGCTGCAAAAGACATAAAGCCCGGAATCTCCCGCAGTGACTGAAGAATACCGATCTCCACCCCGGTAAAGGCAGCGCGCTCGATGGCAAAATTATTCAGTAGTGCCTGCCAGACACCAAATGAGATCGGCATCGCTGCGGCCAGCAGGAACAGAAACATTTCAGGACGACGGACAAAACTCACGACTTACACCTCGGGTACCAGACCCTGTTGAACAGTAATTAAGAGTAGTCTCACTTTAAAATGGTGCCGCTTTGTCGTATATACATAAACATGCCAACATATGTAGAGAAACAGACAAGACTCCCTACGGTTCCGAAGCACTGGACTGAGTTTGATGGCGTTAACAGTCCCAGGATTGAAGACACGCCCCGCAAGCTGGTCGTACGCAGAGTAAGCCATGATTCGGGGGCATATGCGCCCTACCACAGCCACGGCTGGGGACAGCTTCTGTTTATCTATGAAGGGCTGATTCAGGTCTCGGCCAAAGATATTGGCTACTGGGTTGTGCCGCCGCAACGGGCAGTATGGATTCCCGCTTATACGGTGCATGATGCACGCACTATTAATTCCGTGCTGATGCGTAATGTTTACATATCACCGGAGGCAGCCCAGGATCTGCCCGACAACTGCCAGGTAATCCATATTACGCCGCTGCTGCGTGAGCTGATTATGGCGATAGGGAAACTGGATCGCCTGTATGATGAATCCGGTGCTGAAGGCCGCTTGGTTGAGGTATTTCTCGATCAGTTAAAAACCCGGCCGGAGCTACCACTGTATCTGCCGAATCCCACCAGCACCTCTCTAAAACAGATTACCGAACAGCTGACCGAAGATCCGGCCGATCCAAAATCGATGGAAGACTGGGCCGATCAGCTGAGTATCAGCTCCCGCTCTCTGGCGCGTCACTTCAAAGAGGAAACCGGGCTGACATTTGGTCAGTGGCGACAACAAGCCAGACTGCTGGCAGCCCTCACTCGACTGGCGCAGGGCGAGCCGATTACCAGAGTCGCACTGGAACTGGGTTATAGCAGCCAGAGTGCGTTTACTGCCATGTTCCGCAGAGCACTGGGTAAAACGCCTGCACAGTATTTTTCTGAGTAGATCGACCAAATTCATCCGTTGCCGACGTACCATCCGATCATTTCACCTGTTTTTCACCTTTCCTGTCCGATACTCCTGTACTCAACCACACATTTACGTAGCAAATCCGATGCACTGACAGGAGCATTCAAATGGATACCCGGGACAAACTCTCTCCCACAACAATTTACCTGCACTGGCTGGTCGCCGTGCTGATGATACTGATGACCGCGCTGGGCCTGTTCATGGAAGATCTGGACAGCCAGTTTCTGTTTGACAGCCACACCACCTTTGGCTGGATTGTGCTGATCGTGATTCTGCCAAGGGTAATCTGGCGCATGAAGAATGGCTGGCCAGACGCTGTGGGTAATTACTCCGAAATCGAGCACCTGAGCAGCAAGGTGATGCACTGGGTACTTATTCTGGCGACCTTGCTGATGCCGTTATCCGGCATATTGCTGTCGGTAGCCAATGGTCATGGGCTGGCTTTTTACAGCCTTGAGCTGATTCCGGAAAATCCTGATCCGAATACTGTGGGCGAAGTTCTGCCACTGGCACCCGGTCTGGGTGAGTTCGGCAGCCTCATTCACGGTTTTGTCGGTGAGATTCTGCCATTTGCCGTTGCTTTACATGTGGTCGGCGCACTGAAACATCACCTCATCGATAAAGATGAAACCCTGCGCCGTATGCTGGGGATGAAAACCCGCTGATTGAATTCGTTACCCTATTGGCAGGGTAGCGATCTATTAACGCTCAAGACTCTCCAGCAGTGCCGTCGCGGCATCTGCGGCGTGATAAACCTCTTCGTCGATCACCAGATCGGCGAAGATAATCTCCAGCGCACGATCATCGGTTAACAGCAGAACAATGGTGTAGTCTTTGGCTTTTTCCAGCTCGTATACGCCGGGTTTAAACCAGCTGTTTGCCAGTTCCATCTGCTCCAGATAGCCTTCACGATCCAGCGCGTGAAACTCCAGCGGTACCTTATCACTGCCCTTAAAACGTGCCAGCGTATAAGTCTTCGGGACCGACAGAAAATCTCGCTCGGTCGCATACACCAATGACAACACCGCTTCGCCATCGGGGTTATGACAAAGGTGGACTGCATCCGTGTGAGGCTCT
>JAOXSA010000369.1 GCA_025800245.1 Amphritea sp.
CGCCACTCGCCACTCGCCACTCGCCACTCGCCACTCGCCCCTCGCCACTCGCCACTCGCCACTCGCCACTCGCCACATTTTTCCCCTTTTTATGATCTGAAACCCAAGCAGAATGTTGCAAAATTCTGTAAAATGCGTGCAGTTTTGAATTTGACTGAGAGTGAGTAATGGCTGAACTGAAGAATGATCGTTTCCTGCGTGCTCTGCTGCGTGAACCAGTGGATGTAACTCCGGTGTGGATGATGCGCCAGGCGGGACGTTACCTGCCAGAGTATCGTGCAACCCGTGCGCAGGCTGGCGACTTCCTGAGTCTGTGCAAGAATAAGGAGCTGGCTTGCGAAGTGACTATTCAGCCACTGGAGCGATATGAGCTGGATGCGGCGATCCTGTTCTCTGATATTCTGACTATTCCTGATGCGATGGGGCTGGGCCTGTATTTCGAAGTAGGTGAAGGTCCTAAGTTCAGGAAGGTTATCCGTACTGAAGCGGATGTTGCCGAACTGCCGGTTCCTGAGTCTGCCCGTGATCTGGATTACGTGATGGATGCGGTGAAAACCATCCGTCGTGAGCTGAACGGTCGTGTACCACTGATCGGTTTCTCCGGTAGCCCATGGACTCTGGCAACCTATATGGTTGAAGGCGGTTCCAGCAAGGATTTCCGTCACATCAAACAGATGATGTACGCGACACCTGAAGTACTGCACGAGCTGCTGAATAAGCTGGCTCAGTCAGTGACTGACTACCTGAATCAGCAGATTCTCAGCGGTGCTCAGGCGGTACAGATCTTCGATACCTGGGGTGGCGCACTGAGCGGTCCGATGTATCAGGAGTTCTCTCTGAAGTATATGCAGCAGATTGTCAGCGGTCTGATCCGTGAGCATGAAGGTCGTAAAGTACCGGTGATCATGTTCACTAAGAATGGTGGCCAGTGGCTGGAAACGATGGCTGAAGCAGGTGCCGATGCGCTGGGTCTGGACTGGACCACTAACATCGACGATGCCCGTGCCCGTGTTGGCGATAAAGTTGCTTTGCAGGGCAACATGGATCCATCTGTACTGTATGGTACTCCAGAGCGTATCCGTGCTGAAGTCGCGGACATTCTGGCCCGTTACGGTAATGGTTCAGGCCATGTATTCAATCTGGGCCACGGTATTCATCAGTTTGTTGATCCGGCACAGCCAAAGATTTTCGTTGATGCGGTGCATGAACTGAGTGCCCAGTATCACAAATAATTTTCAATTTTAAAGAGGGCGTCAGCTCTCTTTTGTTATGTGTAATAACCATGAAAAGACTGACAGAATTATTAGACAGTAACCGCGAATGGGCGGAAAAGATTAACCAGGAAGATCCGGCGTTTTTTGAAACGCTGGCGCAACAGCAAGCGCCGGAGTATCTCTGGATCGGCTGTTCCGACAGCCGTGTACCGGCCAACGAAATCGTGGGAATGCTGCCGGGCGAGCTGTTTGTGCACCGTAACGTTTCTAACCTGGTAGTACATACTGATATGAATTGCCTGGCGGTAATTCAGTATGCGGTTGAGGTACTGAAGGTAAAACATATCATGGTGGTAGGGCACTATGGTTGCGGCGGTGTTGCGGCAGCGATAGAAACTGAGCCGCATGGTCTGATCGACAACTGGCTGCGACATATCCGTAAGGTTTATCAGAAGCACCGTGAACTGCTGTCTGCCTGGGATAACTCTCATCAGCAGCTGGATCGCCTGTGTGAGCTGAACGTGATTGAACAGGCCTGTAACGTCTGCGAGACTACCGTGGTGCAGCAGGCCTGGGCGAACGGTCAGGATCTGAAAGTACATGGCTGGATCTACGGTCTGAGCGATGGTCTGATCAACGATCTGGAGTTCAACGCGGCGAATGCCGAAAGCGTTGAAGAAGAATACAAACTGGCGATCAATAAGGTCGAAAAGCTGCGTGAGCTGGTCCAGAATTCTGAGAAGACCCAGAATGCCCGTTCATTGTGGGATAAAGTGCGCTCAATTTTTAACTGAACACTTAAAGCTATCCTGATAAAAAAGCCCCGCCTCTTATGCAGAGTCGCGGCTTTTTATTTCAGGCGGTTAATTCGCTGTAATCGCCTTACTGTGCTGCTTTTTCCAGTGCCTGTTCCAGATCACCCAGCAGATCGTCGATATGCTCGATACCTACAGACAGGCGGACCATCTCAGGGCTGACACCGGCTGATTTCAGCTCCTCATCATTCAGCTGACGGTGAGTGGTTTCTGCCGGGATGGAAGCCAGTGACTTACAGTCGCCGATGTTCACCAGACGCAGGAAGATACCCAAGGCATCGTAGAACGCGCGAGTCGCTTCACGGCCGCCTTTCAGGCCGAAGCTCAGAATACCGGACGCCTGACCGTTCATGTATTTCTCTGCCAGGGCGTTGTCTTTATGGCTGGCCAGACCAGCGTAGTTCACCCAGGTAACCTGCTCGTGGTTTTCCAGGAACTCGGCAACCTTCTGGGTGTTTTCGCAGATACGCTCCATACGCAGCGTCAGAGTCTCCAGACCCTGTATCAGCAGGAAGGCGTTCATCGGTGACAGTGCCGCACCGGTATTACGCAGTGGTACAACACGGCAGCGACCGATAAAGGCGGCAGGACCAAATGCTTCGGTATATACCACGCCGTGATAAGACACATCAGGAGTGTTCAGCAGAGGGAAGCGATCCGCGTTATCCGCCCATGGGAATTTGCCGGAATCAACGATGACACCGCCGATGGAGTTGCCGTGGCCGCCGATGTACTTGGTGGCTGCCTGAATAACGATGTCGGCACCCTGCTCGATCGGACGCCACAGCGCCGGGCTTGGTACGGTGTTATCCACAATCAGTGGCACGCCGTGCTTGTGAGCGATCTCAGCCAGCTTTTCAATATCAGCGATACCGCCGGATGGGTTGCCCACAGATTCGCAGTAGATACCCTTGGTTTTATCGTTGATCAGCGCTTCGATGCCAGCAAAATCATCTTTATTGGCAAACTGAATTTCGATGCCCTGGCGTGGCAGTGTGTGAGCAAACAGATTGTAGGTACCGCCATACAGCTCGCTGGTAGCGATGATGTTGTCGCCCACTTCTGCAATAGTCTGGATGGTGTAGGTGATCGCCGCCATGCCGGATGCAACGGCCAGTGCTGCAACACCGCCTTCCATCGCCGCAACGCGCTGTTCCAGCACGTCGGTGGTCGGGTTCATGATACGGGTGTAGATGTTTCCAGGTACCTTCAGGTCAAACAGGTCGGCACCGTGCTGCGCGCTGTCGAATGCGTACGACGTGGTTTGATACATCGGTACTGCAACCGCTTTAGTGGTTTCATCCGGGCTGTAACCGGCGTGTACCGCCATTGTTTCCAGTTTCATCTATTGCTCCTCAAAGCTGTGTGATCAGCCAATATGATTCTTTTTCTTCAGGGGAAGGTGTGAACAAGCTCCGTAGAGTTTCTGGCTTGCGGGAGGGCTCATAGTCAAGGCGAAGCTTTGCAGGCATACCGGGGTACGTCAAGAAGCTTCAACAAAGAGTATGGGCCCTCCCGTAAGCCCCCTTCTGTTTAAAGGCTGAGGGGGTGAGCATTACAGCCTGTATCTACTGTGTTACAGCGCTGGGCAATGGAATAGCCATTACCTGCACACTGTGTCGTGTAGCTACAGGCTGTAATGCCCACAGATGACTAACGGAGCTTATTCAAACCTTCCTTATTCGTTAGTTACGTAACGCTCGATTGTAGAGCTTCGGTGGAAGAAATAAAGGGATCTTTGGTTCAAGGCTATACCCGGTTCCGATAGAATGCCTTGATCAGTAATAAGGCTGCTTAAGGATCTCTGGATGGCAAAGGCGAAAAGTGCATATGTCTGTAATGACTGTGGTGCGGATTATTCAAAATGGCAGGGCCAGTGCAGTGCCTGTCATGCCTGGAATACGCTGACCGAAGTACGCTTAAGCAGTACGAAGCAGCCGGCTTCACGGGGCGCGCGGTTTGATGGTTACGCCGGTGGCGCTCCGGCAACCAAAGTGCAGGATCTGTCGGAAGTTAATCTGGCTGAAATGCCACGCTTTCCATCCGGTTCCGGGGAGTTAGATCGAGTGTTGGGGGGAGGTCTGGTACCCGGTTCAGCAATTCTGATCGGCGGTCACCCCGGTGCCGGTAAGAGTACTCTGCTACTGCAAACCATGTGTTTCCTGGCGCAGCAGATGCCCGCGTTATATGTAACCGGTGAGGAATCGCTGCAACAGGTCGCGTTGCGGGCTAACCGTCTGGGTCTGAATAGTCAGAATCTGAAAATGCTGTCTGAAACCAGCGTCGAGCAGATCTGTACGACAGCTCAGCAGCTGCAACCTAAGATTCTGGTGGTGGACTCGATTCAGGTGATGCACGTGGAGGATGTGCAGTCGGCACCGGGCAGTGTGTCTCAGGTGCGTGAATCAGCTGCCTATCTGACTCGCTTTGCCAAGCAGACCGGTACCGTGCTCTTTCTGGTGGGCCATGTCACCAAAGACGGCTCTCTGGCCGGGCCTAAGGTGCTGGAGCATATGATCGATTGCTCACTGCAGCTGGAAGGCGATAGTGATGGTCGTTTCCGTACGCTGCGCAGCCATAAAAACCGTTTCGGTGCGGTCAATGAGCTGGGTGTGTTTGCCATGCTGGAGCAGGGCCTTAAAGAGGTCAAGAATCCCAGCTCGATCTTCCTTAGTCGCGGTGATCAGCCAAGCCCGGGTAGTCTGGTCATGGTGGTCTGGGAAGGGACCCGGCCATTGCTGGTGGAGGTGCAGGCACTGGTGGATCAGAGCCATATGAACAATCCACGCCGGGTTGCTGTGGGTCTTGAGCATAACCGTCTGGCTATGTTGCTGGCGGTATTGCACCGTCACGGCGGTTTGCAGACCGGTGATCAGGATGTCTTCGTCAACGTGGTTGGTGGTGTCAAAGTGCTGGAAACCAGTGCTGACCTGGCGCTGCTGCTGTCAGTCGTATCCAGTTTCCGGGACCGGGCTTTACCGCAGGATCTGATTGTATTCGGAGAGGTGGGCTTGTCCGGTGAGATCCGGCCGGTGCCTAATGGTCAGGAACGTATCCGGGAGGCTGCAAAGCATGGCTTCCGCCGGGCGATCGTGCCGAAAGCAAATGCGCCAAAACAGTCACCGGAAGGCATGACCGTGATCGGTGTCAGTCGATTATCCGAAGCGCTGGATGCGCTCTGAGATTTAACAGGGTAGCAGAACTGGGCGCAGCGATTTACTGCGCCACCAGGTGCTCCAGCTCCCGTTCCAGCAGAGTCTGATCACCCAGATTCAGCTCAACCAGACGGCGCAGGTGAGACATGCTGTCGATATCCATCGTCTGGGCCTGAAAGCCCAGATAGCTCTGCAGTTTGTGCTTCAGCACTACCGGCATTTCAATGACGATGTCATCGGCCAGATTGATGATCAGATCCAGTTGGTCGCCGACTTTGAGTTCTGCACCGTCGATGTTATCCGTGAGGGCGCCCTGAAATGAGATATCAACCAGTTGTACCGGCCAGCTGGTGTCCGCGGTACGGATCTCACAGGCAGCATCAAAGGTAATACGCTGAAAGCGGCGGCGCTCCTCAGTCATCGGTTTTTCTCCTTAAATCCAGATCAAAAGCAGGACTATCCCGTTGGTGCTTCGAATCGCCAGAGCAACGGTTCATCCCGGAATCTCCATCTTAGTACAACTCTGAATCCCTCCGAAAGCAAAAATCCACAGAGTGAGGAGGTTTGTCAGGTATAAAAAAACCGGCTCATGGGAGCCGGTTTCTGATGTCGTAACAATCGATTAACGATCTGTCATACGCTTGTACTTGATACGCTCTGGCTGGTGATCTTTGCCGTAGCGACGTTTGAAGTCTTCGGCGTACTCGGTGTAGTTGCCTTCGAAGAACTCTACTTTCGATTCGCCTTCGTATGCCAGCATGTGGGTACATACGCGGTCCAGGAACCAGCGGTCGTGGGAAATGACAACCGCACAGCCCGGGAAGGCCAGCAGTGCTTCTTCCAGCGCACGCAGGGTTTCTACGTCCAGATCGTTGGTCGGTTCGTCAAGCAGCAGCACGTTGCCACCTTCTTTCAGCAGCTTAGCCATGTGCAGGCGGTTACGCTCACCACCGGACAGATCCTTAACGAATTTCTGCTGATCACCGCCCTTAAAGTTGAAGCGGCCGCAGTATGCGCGGGATGAGGTGGTGTAGTTACCGACAACGATGTTGTCCTGACCGTCAGAGATCTCTTCCCAGACGGTTTTCTCACCGGCCAGTTCACGGCTCTGGTCAACGTATGCCAGTTGTACGGTTTCACCGATTTCGATGCTGCCGGAATCCGGCTGTTCAGCACCGGTAATCATCTTGAACAGGGTCGATTTACCGGCACCGTTACCACCGATGATACCGACGATTGCACCCTGAGGGATGCTCAGCGACAGGTCTTCGAACAGTACCTTGTCACCGAAAGACTTGGTGACGTTGTTCAGTTCGATGACTTTCTCACCCAGACGTGGGCCTGGTGGAATGTAAATTTCGGAAGTTTCGTTGCGGGTCTGGAACTCTTTAGAGTTCATCTCTTCGAACTGTCTC
This sequence comes from Amphritea sp., assembly GCA_025800245.1. Taxonomy (GTDB): domain Bacteria; phylum Pseudomonadota; class Gammaproteobacteria; order Pseudomonadales; family Balneatricaceae; genus Amphritea. The sequence continues at coordinate 6,600 of JAOXSA010000369.1, forward strand.
AGACGCGCTTTGGATTTCGCCTGACGACCTTTCTGACCCTGACGTACCCATTCCAGCTCAGCGTTAACCGCTTTGCGGTGAGAGGCTTCCTGTTTGGATTCCATCTCCAGACGTTTTTCTTTCTGCTCCAGCCAGCTGGAGTAGTTGCCTTCGTATGGGATGCCGCGACCGCGGTCCAGTTCCAGAATCCAGCCAGCGGCATTATCCAGGAAGTAACGGTCGTGGGTGATCGCTACAACGGTACCCGGGTATTCCTGCAGGAAGCGCTCGATCCAGGCGATCGATTCAGCATCCAGGTGGTTGGTTGGCTCGTCCAGCAGCAGCATGTCTGGCTTATCCAGCAGCAGGCGGCACAGCGCAACACGGCGGCGCTCACCACCGGACAGGTGTTTCACCTCAGCGTCCCATGGTGGCAGACGCATGGCATCCGCAGCACGCTCCAGCATGGTGTCCAGATTGTGGCCATCTTTCGCAGCGATCAGGTTTTCAAACTCCGCCTGCTTTTTTGCCAGCTCGTCGAAGTCGGCATCCGGGTCTGCGTATGCCGCGTAAACTGCATCCAGACCGGCCAGAGCTTCTTTGACATCCGCAACGGACTCTTCTACCACCTCGCGGACGGTTTTGGTGTCGTCCAGTTCCGGTTCCTGTGGCAGGTAGCCAACGTTGATGCCCGGCATCGGACGGGCTTCACCGATATATTCCTGATCCAGACCTGCCATGATTTTCAGCAGGGAAGATTTACCGGAACCGTTCAGACCCAGAACACCGATTTTGGCACCCGGGAAGAAGGACAGAGAGATGTCCTTAAGGATTTCACGCTTGGGCGGCACAACCTTGCCAACCCGGTTCATGCTGTAAACGTACTGAGCCATTACACAACCTGTATTAACTGTTTCTCAAAGTTGCGCATATCTTAGCCGTCCGGACAATTTAATGCTATTTGATATGGGTCAAAATCCACGCTGGAGAAGGGGAAAAGCGCTTCCTACACTTAAATTGCCTCTGTAACAGACAGATCGCTTTGTCTGAAACGTAACAAAAGAGATATGGAGGTGATTATCATGTCTGGTTTAACACGCTTTAACAGTCTGTTCGACGACACCTTCTTTAATGACTTCTTCCGACCGGTTCGTCGGGGTGACAGCGCCGATAAGGTGCCCGCTATCGATGTCCATGAAGGCGATGGGCAGTACCTGATCAAAGTGGATCTCCCCGGCGTCAGCAAGGATGACATAAATATTGCCGTGGATAATGGCGTGCTGTCCATTACTGCTGAGACCCGTTCAGAAGATAAAGAGGAGCAGGATGGCAAACTGATCCGGCAGGAGCGGCACTTCGGGAAATTTGTCCGCAGCCTGAGTATTGGTGCAGATGTTGATCCTGCACAGATCAGTGCACGCTTTGATGAGGGCGTGCTCAGCTTGTCCCTGCCGAAGCGGGAAGAAGCAGCAAAAGAGCAGATGACGATCGATATTGATTGAAAAAGCTGACATAGCCCGGTTCTGGCAGGAGAAAATGTCAGAACCGGACTGAAAATGAGCGAAACTCTCGCCGAA
>JAOXSA010000433.1 GCA_025800245.1 Amphritea sp.
GCGCGTCGTCAGTTCGGCCGTGGCGATGGTATGCGTCGCCGCTTCCTCTATTTCGTTTCCGAGTCGGACGGTTACATCCCCCGCGACTCTAGACGCTTGCGCATCGGAATAGTCCACCACCCGCTTTACTTCTGCCGAGACATGTTCCTCAGTGCACGCCGCGTTAGCCTCAGCCGCCGCCGCCAATTGAGCGACGTGGCTTTCCACTTCGCCTCGAACGGAGCGGGCTTTGGCAGTAGTTGCCTCCACCAACTCATGAACACGACGGGTTTCCTCTGCTACGGGCCCCACCCCGGATGTAGCTGTCGCTGCCGTCTGCTCGGCCAATTGCGCGCGTTGCTGCGCAATGGACAAACCGACGGGGGAGAGGACCCGACGTGGTTGGGGCGATGCCGAACGTGATCGTGCCGCCGCCCGACCACGCGAATACGCGCTATTGGGGAACGGTCCCCCGGACACACGAGTTTTCTCTTGTACTGCTCGGCCCTGATAGACCAATGATGCTGTATCCTCTAGTGCACCAACAGCCCTATATTGGGAACTGCCGTGCACAGAGTCCTGCGTTCGTGTCTCATCCGGGGATTGACTCTTTCCGCTGTGTGGGCTTGACATTATTCTTGTGCGGCTTTAATTTTCTGCAACACAAAGGTTCGTTCACTGCCAAAATTTCTGGTCTTCAGCTGCTGCTGCGTAGACCTTGGTCACTCTCGCTGATTGAGTTCAAATTTCCCTGCGTCCCTTCCCGAAGAATCCCCAAACACTACCAATACAAAATCAGTTCTTGGTCAACTTCAGACGTTGTATTTCTTCCGCCAGCCAGACTGCTTGGATTCCAGCTTCTTGGCTTGACTCCCGCTCAATCGCCTGAAGAAAATTTGGTCGTCGTTCGTCTAAACAAATGCTCGCCACTGAGTCCTGCCACTCGCGTCTTCTGTGCACTCTTATGGTACCTTGCGCCTTGCTCCGAAACCAATTTATAATATGCGTCCACGAGCTGTCGGGTTATAAAACTGCAGCTCAGCTGCCGCCACAGATTTCTGGAAGAGCGTGATAATTTCACAGCTGCACAGACTACTGCAATATCTCAGCAGCGGCCTAGATGTGCCGTCCCACTGATCTCGCAAGGTGGCACACAGAAAACGGAGTCACTCACACAGCACAGCACCGAAGTGCTCACACGTTCGTCAAAGGATATATTACAACGTGCTGGTGGCGAGCAAGAATCCCGCAGCACCACACCATAATG
>JAOXSA010000384.1 GCA_025800245.1 Amphritea sp.
GCGGCAGAGCGGTTTATCCCCGTAGGTACGGGGAACACGTGGCTGAACTCATCAGTCGCAGGGCAAACTACGGTTTATCCCCGTAGGTACGGGGAACACGCGTGTGTTATGCGTTAACCCAGGACTTGCCGCGGTTTATCCCCGTAGGTACGGGGAACACCAGCTCGAATTCGTTAGATTGCAGGTTGTGCTCGGTTTATCCCCGTAGGTACGGGGAACACTCTAAATATAACTATTTGTTTTTAAAGAGCAAATAAGACACCTGATAATCTACCAACTTTTTTAAGGATTCAGGCAGAAAAATCAGGGCGGTGATCACCGCCCTGAAAAGGCTAGCGAATCGGGCGAACCAGCATTAATCCGCAGCCAAAAGCGCGCGCTTTGCCGATACCCTGATTAAGGGTTTTCAGGAACAGCTCCGGATCGGTCACTGTCAGAATACCTTCGTAATCCAACGCGCTGAATCCGGCTTTGCGGCCTTTTTGTGGTAGGGAATGCCAGCGATAACCCGATATTTTCAAAGCATCAGGCTGATCAATGGTGTAGCCACAGCGCTCTGCCCTTGAGCCTGCCAGCCATTCGATCTGGGCCTGACGCACAGCCCAGTCCAGCGCAGCACTCAGAGTCACAGCATCACTGTCAGGTAAACACTGCTGTATTACTGGTTGCAACGCCCCGGCAGGCAGAGTCCTGAGTGCGTTTAACTTATCCGCCTTGCTCTGCCCGGCAGGCAGGCCAGCGGCTGAGCAAAGCTGAGCCAGACAGCGCTGCTGAGCATCCATCACGACATCATGTACGGCGCTACGCTTTGCACCTTCGATCCGGCGGCTGATCACCGGGTTGACCCGCAGCCGGAATTGCAGCCGGTCACCGCTTTTCAGCTGCGGTTCATAGGATTTACTCTGCACATGGAACAACGGTGAATCCTGTTGCGGGAGTTCGGGCGACAACAGATAATAAACCGGCTGAGCCGACTGACCACCCTGCTCGTTATCCCGCTCTTCACGAAACAGAAAATCCCTTGTCTGGCCATCCCTATTGGGGAACAGATCCCACAGCAGACGATGCATACCGTATTGATTATCGGCGATCAGCAGAGCCAGTTGCGAGGATTGCCTGATCTCAGGTTTAAGGCTTATTTTCGACAAATAGCTCATGCAGTCGCCTCCTGCCAGTACCATTCCTGACGACGGGTAAACTGCCAGCGACGCCGGGAGGTGGGCATATCATGCCGGGTCAGTTGCTGCAGACCGGCTAACTCAACGTCACCCATCAAGGCGGTCTGTTCACCTTCCCAGTAGTAACGGGAGGGTTCAGCGGGCAACCAGCGGTCCTGCTGCTCCGCAGAATCAAGCACAGCCGTATAGGGATACTGGGCAAAAGCTGCTTGCAGATGATCCGCCGGAAGCACCGTAGGTGCCAGCGGCGCTGACAGGACACAGGCCTTGCGGCCCAGTGATAGTTGGAACTTAGGTTTCTGCAACGCCTCCGCCAGCTGTTCCAGAGAAAACGGCGCGTTGTCGCAGGCGCGCACAGCAACCAGAATATGGCTGTCGCAGCGGTAATCACGGCTGGATAATACGGTACCCAACCGGTCTTTGCCGTGCATCAGTTCATCCCGACGGGTGCGGTAAACCTGCTTGCCTACGGAATCCGGCACCTGCGTGGTGTGGTAGTCGCGCATAAGCGATCCGGGCGCCAGCACATTGCAGGCAAACAGGTACCCCTGCGCCAGTGTAACCTGGGCTTCATCCTGATCTCTGCGAATACCTAATGCGGCTCCCAGCAGACCAATAAGGGCTGATTTTGATGGGTACGCTGCCGTATGGCGGGATTCACCCACGGCGATCTCCCCCCAACTGGCCAACGGGCCATAAAGTCTGAACACCAGATAATCCATATCCGGCTCCTTACTCGCTGACAAAGGCCAGCAGTTCGTCAACGCTGCCCTCACCGGTCAGCGCATTCAGCTCGCAACGGGAATCCGCGCAGGCGCCGTACACTTTATCGAAGTTGTCCCGCTGGGTCTGCAGCGCGGTAATAGCCTCGCTACCGTAATCCTCGCTACGGGCGTTAACCGGTTTGAGGTAGGCAACAGATAACGAACGGGGCTGCTGATCGCCCATTTCAGCCAGGGCGTAGGAGGCGTAGGCCCGGCTACCAAAGCTGTTCTGCTTACCGCTGGGGGCAATTTTGAGGGCTGCTTCAGTCAATGCCGCAATAGCCTTTGTCGCCAGCGCCTCATCATCGTTAAGATTTTCAATCAGCAGATCGCGGTTGATGCAGATATAGGAGTAGAACAACCCCGCCGCGAACTGGGTTTCGTCGATATGAGCGGAACCGGCATTATCATGCAGATTATTCAGATCATCCACCGCGGTGAAGTAGTCTTCTTCAATTGTCACAGGATGAACGCTCAGAGCATGCGCCACCTGGCAGGCGGCTTCGGTATTAAACGCTGTATTTGACGCCAGCATCCGACCAAACAGGGCGATATCTGCCGCCTGATTGTTCTTACGCAGCAGATCCAGCTCATCGCTCTCCGGCGCGCGCTGTTCGGCAATCAGCGTTGCAACCAGTTGATCGATCAGTGTCTGCTCAGTCGGTCCGATATGCACCAGTTGCTCAATTTCCAGTGCCAGCTCAGGCTGTTTCTTATCGGTTTTGTTTTTACCGAATACACCGGCGATGGTTTTTGACCACTCCAGGGCTTTTTTCTCTTCAACAGCGGCGCCGATCAATTTGCCAAAAATTTCGGTGCCCAATAGTTTAGTGCGGCGACCCAGATGCCCTTCCAGTGCGGACTGAAACAGCTCCGACGTGCGCCAGTGACGCTTCAGGCTCTGGGAGGATACCCGCAGGCGGTCCACGCCGCCCATCTTGGCGGTTTTCGGCCGCCCCAGATTATCCCGGTTGAGATTAGCCGGTGGGTAAGACGTCAGAATATGCAGCTGAATAAAACGTTTCATAGTGTTTTCCTTAACAAATAGTTATACGTTGTCGGCTGGCGCGACAGCGAAATAGTCACGCGCCCACTCAACGGCCAGGCGCTTGACAGGTTGGCGGTTAACATAGCCCAGATACTCGGCATACCAGTGCAGAACACTGTCGGCCAGCGAAATAATATTGACGTTGCCGCCAATCAGGCTGATGGCCCGCAACAAGCGACGATAGAACTCTTCAGGATCACGGCTTTTCTGCAGCTGGCTGAAACGCAGTTCACTCAGTGGCGCTTTGCCACCCTTCTCCTGCGGCTTGCCCAACTGAGTGGCAAAGCTGTCATCACCGTTGGTATGCTGACGACAGTGGGACAAGGCTCCGGCGACCATCGCCATCGCCGTCCAGTACTTTTCCTCTCTCAGGTATCCGGGCAGCGCCGGCCATTTGAGAAAACGGTGAAAGGTGGTCAGAAATATAATGTCATCCGGCGTCTGGGCACGGCGTAGCTCTGCCCGTTCCGCCCTGCCCCCTTTGCTGTCTCCCTCGGTATTCTGGATATGATTAAACCAGTTCAGCAAAGCGTTTCTGGCTGCTTCATTGCCCTCAAAGCGGGCGTGGTATCGCTGTTCCATCAGGATGCGTCCTCCTCTGGCAATGGATAACGCTGTTGCAGCGTTTTCCACTGTTTACCGCCAGCGATAAAGTTTTTTAACGCCTGGCGGGCTTTCATAATACGTTTCAGGTTGAGATCTTCCGGGTTACTTTCCAGTGTCCAGCGATCGAAGGTATCCATGGCGACCCTGAGCACCTGTCGTCGCCACTGATCCATCTGCTGAGGCACCTGATCAGACGTTTCAGCCAGCGCCCACAAAGTGTGAAAGAAAGCGGTTTCGGTATGCGCCCAGAATTCAGCTTCGATATGGCTGACATCGCCTTTGGCATCTTTCGCGCGGTTAAACCAGGCTTCTTTCACCTGAGTGCGCAGAGACTTCACAGCGCTCTGCGCCAGTCCGACCAGTTCAGTGGCGCAGGCCAGTATCTGCTCACGCCGGGCCGGGCTGCACATCAGCACCGGGAAGGTTTGTTCGTACCAGCAACGGGCTTTCATATTGTCCATATCGTAACCAAAGCACCACAGCCGGGTAGCCGGGCCATCCCAGCCCAGCAGCTTCTGGGTTTCGGCGACTGCTTTTGCCGGGGTATCACCGTTATCCGCTACGCCCAACGCCAGGCCGATCCAATGACGATAGCCTAAACCTCCCTGCTGCCCTTTCAGGCTCAGCGGCGGATTTTTCTTTTTCGGGTCGTAACGGAACGGTGTCAGGGGGTGAATCCAGTAATCGGTATAGTTGGTACCGTAGTTTTTAGTGCGGAAGGATTCAAACAATGACTGCTCTTCAGCACCGCAGAGCGAACAGGTTCCATTATTATCAGATGCCTGCAATCGAATCCGACGCGGCATACCCCAGTACATCTGCAACGGATGACCATCTTCCGGGCTGGTATCCTTGCCAGATTTATCCGACAGACGAGTCGCTCCCATCCAGGGAAGAATCGCTGGATTCAAAGGTTCCTCTGTCACGGGCATATCCTGCTGATCGACAACCAACACATTCAGCCAGAGCTTTTGCCAAAGCGTCGCGTGGGTATCTTCGGGTATCAGCAGCGTGGTCAACGGCCCGCCGCCCCGAAGCCCAACACGGTGTCCAACCCCACCGGATGGCGCATTAGTCTGCAGCGTAAACAACGCACTGGCAGCGCAGGAGGAACACATATCCGGCACCGTGCCGCCTTTAATAAAGTGATCCAGATTATCCTTCAGCGTCTTACCGCCGGGCGCTTCAATCAGCAGCGCGGCAATGGGCTTCGCTTCACCATCCGGCATCTCGAAATCCTGCAAAAAGGCGGGCCCTTCATCATTGAACAGCGACATCGCCGGAATCAGTTGCCCGAACACAGCCTCGACAGCTCCCGAATCAGGGCTTTCAAACCGCTCTTCCCACTGCTCTTCATCCTGCGGTGCATAAACAGTTTGCAGCAATCCGATCAGAAACTGATACAAGCCACCCTGAAAATCCGGGCGGGGGGCGTTAAGCTCAACCACCGGATCAACGGTTTCTGCAATCTGGTAAGGGGCGATCCACTCCATTTGCCCGCTCTGCCGTATAACCGGCAACCACCGGTCCGTTATCAGATTCATCTTTCCTCCTTTGAAAGGTTCCAAAAAGCTCTCTAAAACATATTCCACACCAGAATCAGACAGATAATCAGCGATAAGGCGACACACCCGAGTGCTGCTGCAACGAGGCTCAATGGCTGCGGTGACAGCTTATTGACTACTTCAACTAACTGTTTGATAAATTTCATATATGAACTATCTTAAGAACTATAGGCTAGTGCCTTAAATTAAAAATCCTTTCATTCACTATAGGCCAAGATAGTTCCTCATACCAATGAGGCTGAGCCGCACTAGAGGCTAGTGCCGACCACCGTTCCCCGCATCTGCGGGGATAACGCCAGATAACCACTTATCTGGCAAAGGGGAAGCCGCTCAAACTGCCTGAGCGGCGTCCCCTGTCTAATTCAAATTCCAACCGCCCTCGGCGCTATAACAGTTTTCCAGTTCACCCACCAGAGGGAGAACTTCAACCCAGCGCAGAGCGGGTTCGTGCTCTTTTAATTGTGCAATCACGTCACCGTACTCAGCCGGTATCCGCTTATGTACACTGTGCCAGTCCTTTTCCCGCAGGTTGATCTGGCTCAGCGACCAGCGATGTTCCACAGCACCGGCCCAGGGCGTCAGAGCACCGTCATCAATGCTCATCAAAACAACAGTAATGGTTTCATCGCTGAGCCGGGTCGGGGTTTTGGTATCGGCATTCCAGGCGGTATTGCTGGCACTTCCCCGACAATAACCTTTTTCCAGCAGCAGGCTATTCATGCGTGCCTGCCCCCGTTCTGCTTGCTGAGCACCCTCGGCGTCCAGAGAAGCGTCCTGAAGTGCTTCGGGATAGTTATTCTGAGCCTCATCGGAATAGACCGACTCAATCAGATCTCTGGCGGCCTCCGGCATTGTTATCGTCCAGTTCTGCTGCTCAATGGCTTTCAGGGTTAACCAGAGCTG
>JAOXSA010000385.1 GCA_025800245.1 Amphritea sp.
GACTGTAGAATTCCGGTCTGACGGTCATGAAAGTTCAGCACCCAGCGATGCCAGCTGAAATTCAGCGCATCATACTGCTGCTGTAAACTTTTCATCCAGTCAGCACTGAAAATACCACTGCGGTAAAGCAGAGAATCAGCCAGAAAACCGGGCTGATCCCGAAACAACTCATCCAGCGGTTGTTCGAGACGGTCGGGGGAAACCACGGCTGTCGGATCAAGCCTCAGCCAGTGCTCCCCATCCCAGTACTCCAGCCAGGCATGGGCCGCATACTGTCTCACTATCAGCGTGCTATCCTCAGGATTGATCTCCCCTCCCTGATAGCCTCCCACTACCCGGGCCGGTATCCCTGCCGCTCTGAAAAGATACACCGCACTGCCGGCAAAGTGACCACAGAAGCCTCGCTGCGTATCAAACAGAAAGCTATCAATCTGATTACTGAATAAGCGTGGCGGTTGCAAGGTATAGGTAAACTGCGTCTGGTAATACTGCAGTAGCTTCTCAACAAACTCATCCAGGGTTTCAGCTTCGGCACTCCACTGCTGCGCCAACGCGCTAGCTTTTGGGTTACCTGACGCAGGCAGCTGAGTGTAGGCCTCGAACTGTTCTGCATCCAGAGAATCCATCAGTCTGCCATTGCGTGAGACATATTCAAACTGACGGCGGCTGAGCAGCGGTGATTTCGCTGACAGCGTCATATCCGCACCCAGTTGCAGGTTATCCTGAAACACTGTCGGATAATCCAGCGCATAGCGCCACTGCTGTCCGGTAGGTTCCATCACTAACTGATAGCGATATTCTGTACCGGAACTAACTCCACCATTGACCAAGCGGCTCTGTAAATTTGTATCCGATATGCTCCAGCGCTGGCCATCAAAATAGTCATATGCAATCCCCCGCCAGTAACGTTCATTTTCCGGCGGCACCTGACCACTGAAACTGACGCGGAATGCGATCTCTGCAGAACGGGTCAGATTACTGACCTCACCGGGGGCCATGGTATCGGACAAGCCGGTAAAATTCTGACCACTGTCCATATCAACCTGCCACAGCGGCGGCAGGCGGGGAAAGATCAGAAATAGCACAAGCATCATCGGCAAAGACTGCGAATACAGCACCGCCGCTCGCTTGAGCGGTCTCCAAAAGGCCTTGTTCTGCTCACTCCGGTAGACAGTATTGAGCGCTGCCGTGATAACAATCAGCACCAGGAAAACATACAGCGCAGCCACAATGGTCTGGTGAAACATGAAGATACAGCTGCATAACAGAAAGCTGACAAAAATCACCACCAGCGCATCACGACGCTGATACAGCTCGGTCAGTTTTAACAGGAAAGCGGCTATCAGCAGAGCGACCGTTAACTGAATTGTCGTACCCTGTTGAGCCTGAAGCATCAGTCCGAGCATCACTGCAAATACCAGCAGCAGTCGCACCGACCAGTGCGGGAAACTGAGTCGCCCGGTGTGAACCAGCAAACGCCAGCCAATGGTCAGCATTGCCACACCATAGAGCCACATCGGGATCATACCGAAAAACGGCGCCACCACCAGCAGGATACTGACAATCAGCCAGATCATGCTGTTACGGGTCAGCTGACAAACCGGCTTCATCCCTGGCCTCCGTCAAACAGAGCCAACGCCTGCAACACCTGCATGCGGTGCGCCTCCCCCCGACCGGGTTTAATCACCTGCTGCGGTAGCCGCAAGCCATATTCTTCACCCATACGATCTAACTGCAATACCCAGTGTGTCAGTCGGGACAGCCTGGCTTCGGTCCCCATATCCGGCCAGTCATCCCAACTCAGCCAGCGGTTGCTGTCCTGTAACTCAGCATAACTTTTCGCATGCATACCCTGACCACGGGCATATTGCTTCCAGGCCACCTGCTTCAGCGACATTCCGGGTTGGTGGGGCTCAAGACCGACAAACTCATCCTGCCCCCGACTCTCTCCCACATGCTCACCGGTACCCTGCCCGCCTCTGGGAGGAAGACTCCCGCCCGCAACGGGCCTGGGATACACCAGCGCTTCCAGATCCACCTGCAACCAGGTCCAGGCCCTGAGCAGGCCCAGCGGATAGAAGGTTTCAATCAACAGTGGCCGGGCAGGCATATAACCCCGCTGATCCGCCTGCTGATAGAGCAGCATGCTGTGTGGCATCTCATCCAGCAAATCGATGGCGCTGGGGTCTTCAAATCTAAGATTCAGTTGCAGGCTTTCATATTGTCGCCCCCGTGCCGGGCAAAGCTGTACTTCATAAGCTGCCTGTTCACCGTTAAAACAAGACTGCGCACGGATAAAGCGAATTGTCAGCCCTGCCAGATTGGCATAGGTATGCAGAATGGTAATCACGAACAGACCGGTGAGTAGAAACAGTACGCCGTAGGCCAGATTATTCTGATAATTAATCGCCAGTAGCAACATCACTAACAACAACAGCAGGAACGCGGCGCCTGCTTTTGAGGGCATGATATAGATGCGTTTCTGGCTCAGGGTCAGTTGCCGGACTCTGGGACTGCGTCTTACCGTCCAGTTGAACGCCCAGCGTTTAATCTTTTGCAGCCACTCTGGATTCATCTGTAACACTCATTCGGAGTCAGAAAACGATCAGTCAATGGTCCTCAGGTAACCACATCCACCTGTCCCAGCAATTGCTGTATCAGCCCTTTGACGGAACGGGCGCCAATATCTTCCGCCGGACGCAAACGATGGCCTAACACTGGCTCGAGTAACTGCTGCAGATCTTCCGGAATAACGTAATCCCGTCCTTCAATATAGGCCCAACTGCGACAGGCACGTAATAGCGCCAGAGCCCCCCGCGGCGAGATTCCATAACTGAATGCGCTGTTCTCACGACTATACGCAACAATGCGTTGCAGATAATCGATCATACTCGATGAAACCTGCACCTGAGCACAAGCCTGGCTGATCGCTTTCAGTTGCGGAATATTGATCACCGCAGGCAGGTCTTCAAGACGCTCACGGGGATCACCACCAGCCAGCAGTTCCCGTTCCGCTCGAGGATCGGGATAACCCAGTTCAATTCGCATCAGAAATCGATCCAGCTGGGATTCTGGCAATGGAAACGTTCCGTACTGGGTAACGGGGTTTTGTGTGGCAATTACAAAAAACGGTTCCGGCAGAGGATGCGTCTGGCCGTCCAGCGATACCCGTTGCTCTTCCATCGCCTCCAGCAGAGCCGACTGGGTTTTAGGGGTGGTTCGGTTTACCTCATCCGCCAGCAGCAGCTGAGTAAATACCGGTCCAGGATGAAAGCGAAAGCTGCTGTCTTTCGGATCAAAGATATTTACGCCCAGAATATCCGCCGGCAACATATCGCTGGTGAACTGTAAGCGCTGGTACTGTAGTCCGAGTACTTTCGCCAGAGCGTGCGCCAGAGTGGTTTTACCCATACCCGGCAGATCTTCAATCAGAAGGTGGCCTTCGCTGAAAATACAGGTCAGCGCCAGCTTAATCTGCTCATCCTTACCATAAAGTACCTGAGCAACAGCCCCGGTGACTGCTTCAATCTGTGCTCTCATCCCGCGTCCTTTCCCTCACTACGGCAAACAAACGTTTATCTCATTATACGCAGAGCCTGACCGACTCATCGACCTGCCCCCCCGCTTTGAGACATAAAAAAAGGGCGCCTTAGCGCCCCTTCCGTCAATCAACAGTGATCAGTGCTGAGGACCCAGGCCATGGGCATGCCCATGATCCAGCTCTTCTTCGGTGGCATCACGGACTTCAACCACTTCGACATCAAACTTCAGGGTCTGGTTCGCCAATGGGTGATTACCGTCTACAGTGACAGTCTCTTCAGACACCGCGGTTACAACAACAGGTTGCTGACCCCAGGCGGTCTGCGCCATAAAGCGCATGCCTACTTCAATCGTATCAACTCCGTCAAACGCAGAGCGGTCCACTTCCTGAATCAGCTCTTCGTTGATCTCGCCGTAGCCCAGTTCAGGGCTAACTTCGACATTGACCTTATCTCCTGCCTGCTTACCGGTCAGCTCTTCTTCCAGACCCGGAACGATATGTCCCATGCCATGGATATACGCCAGCGGTTCGCCACCTTCAGATGAATCAATTACTTCACCTTCAACGCTGGTCAGAGTGTAATGGATCAGCGCAACTTTATTATCAGCAATTTGCATGTCTTCGTCTCATTTATGAGGACCGGGCAGGATCAGCTGACAAGGCCTCAGGTTTGCTTTCCTAAGATTATGGGGCCGGAATAGCCAAACACAACCCTGACTGGCAATTATTCGCTGGTCGCCAGCTTAAATCCCAGAAATACCAGTACCGAACCGGCCAGTCCGTTAAACACCTGACTGAACCGTGGACGCTGTAACAGATGCCGGGCTTTGTTAACACCTGCTGCCAGCAATGACTGCCAGATCATCGCGATCAGAAAATGCAACGCGGCCAGAAATAACGATTGCATCAGAGCAGAGCCTTCAGGGTTAATGAACTGCGGCAGAAACGCCATATAGAACAACGCAGTCTTAGGATTCAGTGCATTAGACAGAAAGCCTTCGCGCAGTGAACGCCGGGCACTGAAAGTCTGAACCGCAGTATCCGGCACACTGAATGCTCCCTGCCCTTTCAGTAGCGCCAGCAGGCTGGCACCGCCAAGCCAGATCAGATACGCGGCACCGGCCAGTTTCAGCAGCGTAAAGGCATAAGCTGACTGCAGCAGAATCACCGAAATACCTAAAGCCGAAACGGTGGCATGCAGGAACAGACCGGAGCAGATGCCGATACTGGTGACAAAACCATCCTGCCAGCCGCCACGGGCGCTGTTACGGATGGTGATCATAGTATCGGCACCCGGCGTCATAGTCAGCAGGGTGATCGCTGCCAGATAAGTTAACAGCAGTTGTATTTCCATGGGTTCAGTTCTCAGATTCGATTGTTGTCAGTGCTCAGTCAGCACCAATAAAGCCACCGGACTGATGTGCCCAGAGCTG
>JAOXSA010000395.1 GCA_025800245.1 Amphritea sp.
GCATCTGATACTCCAGAGTGTTCAGACCTTTCCAATGCAGATCCTGATCGGATACCGGCCGGATTGCTTTAGCCGGCGAGCCCACCATCAGTTGCCGGGGCTCCCCTTGATAACCGGCCTTCACAAAGCTCATCGCGGCCACAATGCTCTCTTCACCAATCAGAGCACCGTCCATCACCACGGCATTCATGCCGACCAGAGCGTTACGGCCAATCACACAGCCATGCAGAATAGCGCCATGTCCTATATGACCGTCTTCTTCAACCACCGTATCCATATCGCAGTAGCCATGCATAATGCAGCCATCCTGAATATTTGATCCGCGTTTGAGAATCAGACGACTATAATCGCCGCGCAGGCTGGCGGTTGGTCCCACATATACCCCGGGGCCGACAATTACATCGCCGATCAGGACTGCTGTCGGATGGACATAAGCGGTGGGATCAACCACAGGTATCAGGCCTTCAAACTCATAACAGGGCACACTGTCTCTCCTCTTTACTCAGCTTACTCAACTGACTCAAAAACCTTTCCAGACCGGAGTGCGCCGTTCACCGAACGCACGCCCACCTTCGATAGCATCCTCAGACTTCAGCATCCGCTGATAGCAGGGCAGATCGCCCTGACGTTGCTCAGTAAATGCATCTGCCACAGAGCGACTCTCTCCCATATTTACCATCTCCTTTATGGCTCGCTGGGCCAGAGGAGCACTGCGCTGAACGGCTTCAGCCATCGCCATCGCAGCGGGCATAAGCTGATCTGTACTGACTACCTGATTGATCAATCCCCAGTGCAACGCCTCCTCTGCAGACAACCGTTTACCGGTCAGCATCATCTCCATCGCCACAGGCCGTGGCAGGCGTTTCGGT
>JAOXSA010000400.1 GCA_025800245.1 Amphritea sp.
GATGATCCCCGGGTTTCTTAAACGCTATCCCCACATCAGCATCGACCTGGTGATGGATGACAAAAATGTAGACCTGGTCCGGGAAGGATTTGATATTGCCATTCGCGGTGGAGAGCTGGCCGATTCAAGCCTGGTGGCTCGTCGTCTGGCGCCGCTGAAAAGTGTTCTCTGTGCCTCTCCTGCCTATCTGCAACTGCACGGTCAGCCTGAACGGCTGGATGATCTTGTGAACCATAACTGCCTGTCTTTCAGCTATTCCAGCGATGTCAGAGAGTGGCGTTTCAGCAAGGAGGGGGTAAGTCAGTCGGTGATGGTGTCCGGCAATTACCAGGTCAACAACAGTGAGGCGCTGAGGGATGCGGTACTGCAGGATCTGGGCATCGCCCGGTTACCCACCTTTGTGGCCGGAGAGGATATCAGGGCAGGCCGGTTGGTCAGGTTGTTCCCGGATTACGAGATGCCGGTTTCAGCGATCAATGCGGTGCTGATTGAGCGGCAGTTTATGCCGGCGAAGGTTCGGGTCTTTCTGGATTTTGCGATTCAGTATTTTGGCAGTGATCACCCTTATTGGGATCGGTAAAGAAAATCATATTTGTTGAGCTTTAGTTAACAGTGAGTTGTTTTATAGAGGGATTATCGTTTAATCAAACGCTATATAGACTCTGGTTTCAGTGACGGCCCGGATGCACAGGTTATTGCTCTGTGTGGGCCGTCGATCAGATTAACTGCAACCGGAGTATTCCTATGGACCTTTTCAACGTTATCGAAGCTCGACGTTCTATCAAGCATTATGATCCCCATGCCCGTGTCACAGAGGATGATTTTCTGCGGATTATGAACGCCGTACTGCTATCGCCAACCTCCTATAACATTCAGCACTGGCGCTTCATCCGGGTTACTGATACTGCGGTGCGCCAGCAGGTTGAAGACGCGGCTTGGGGCCAGACGCAGATTACTCAGGCATCGGAGCTGATAGTTCTCTGCGCTGATCCACAGGCCTGGGATGAATTACCGGAGCATTACTGGGCGGACAGCGATAGCGATACCCGGACGATGATGGTGGGCATGATGGGCGACTTCTACCGTGGTAAAGCGCAGTTACAGCGGGATGAGGCGATCCGCTCCTGTGGTATTGCAGCACAGACACTGATGCTTTCTGCCAAAGCGCTGGGCTACGATACCTGCCCGATGATCGGCTTTGATGAGCAGAAGCTGGCTGAGATAATCGCGCTGCCGCAAGGCTATCTGATTGGTATGATCATTACGTTGGGCAAATCCGCTCAGGCGGCCTGGCCACGGGCAGGGCAGTTACCGCTGTCAGAAGTGCTGAAGGAAAACCGTTTCTGACACTTCAGGCCTCTCAGTAGCTGGCCACAAAGCAGTTGCGGCCACTGGCCTTGGCTTTGTAGAGGTTGTTGTCGGCTCTGGATAGCAGTTCGCTGAGGCCATCATCATGGTTTTCAGTGGAGATCACTCCGATGCTGGTGGTAATCCGGATAGTCTGATCCTCAAAAGCGAAGCTGTGCTCTGCGACTACCCGGTTGAGCCGTTCGGCGATAATTTCAGAATGCTCTGGTGGAGTATCCGGTAGCAGCGCAATAAACTCTTCTCCGCCATAGCGACCAATGTAACAGTATGAGCGGAGTGAATTTCTCAGCAGCAGCGCTGCCTGTTCCAGAACTGCATCACCGGCTGCGTGACCGTAGTTATCATTGACTGCTTTGAAGTGATCGAGATCAATCATCATCAGAGTAAAGTGACCGGGGCGGGTTCTTCTGCTGAAACGTTCCAGCTCGTTTTCTGCCCGGTGCAGAATCTCCCGGCGATTAAACAGGTGGGTCAGAGGGTCGATGGTGGCAAAGCGTTCCAGATCCTGTTGAGCAGCCAGTAATCGTAAAGCGGTTCGCCGGATAAAATAGAAGGCGGTGATATAAACAACGATCAGAATTACCGCCAGAGAGATAATCGAAAGATAGATACCTCTTTCTACCTGATAGTGTTCGCGGCTCATATCCTGATAGATCTCAAACGCCCCTATCACTGCTTTATCATCGTTGTAGATCGGAACATAGGTCTCTACAACATCGACGTTGAAATGCATCTCGTGAGACAGGTCGAGCATCTGATCTTTAGTCTGGATCATCGAATCCGGGATGCCCGCAAGTGCTTTACCAAGACGGGGATTGGTACTGTTATCCTGGCCGATAATAGTGTGATCGGTGCTGTACAGGATGATGCCCTGAGGGGAAAACACTTTGATTTTCAGAATATGGTAGGGGCTCAGAAAGGACTGAATACGCTGATCCAGCCAGATCAGCCGGGCCGGATTCATTACCGGTTGCCGGTCAGACAGACCGAACTCATTCAGCAACATGGACTGCCGACCAGAAACGAACGCCTCTCCAAGACTGATTGCTTCATCCAGGGCATCATCAATCACGAAGCTCTTGTAGAGCTGACCAATGCCATAGGTCGCGGTAGCAAGAATTGCCAGTAGCGATATCACTGCAGCGATACGGAGTCGGCTTAGTAGTTGCAATGGACCGTGTTGACGATGGGACGTGGAATACATGAAGAACAGCAGACTCTTTCAGACGCGTACAACTTACGACAAGATGTCCATTTTAAACTGTCGCTGTTTGGAATCATACTTTTAAAAAGGCATAAAAAAGCCCGCAGAACGCGGGCTTCGGCAATATAGCAGTGTGCTTACTTGCTGTTTTCGTAAGCTTTAGCTGCTTCAACGATCGCTGCTTTCGCCGCTTCAGCGTTGTCCCAGCCTTCAACTTTAACCCACTTGCCTTCTTCCAGACCTTTGTAGTTCTCGAAGAAGTGCTTGATGCGATCCAGAGTCAGTTGTGGCAGGTCAGCGATGTCCTGAACATCTTTGTATGCTTTAGTCAGCTTGTCGTGCGGTACAGCAACCAGCTTAGCGTCTTCACCCGCTTCATCGGTCATGTTCAGTACGCCAACAGGACGGCAGCGGATAACAGAACCTGGGATTACCGGGTATGGAGTCAGAACCAGTACGTCCAGCGCGTCGCCGTCGTCAGCCAGCGTGTCGTTGATGTAACCGTAGTTTGCTGGGTAGAACATAGGCGCAGCCATGAAACGGTCAACGAAGATCGCGTCTTCTTCTTTCTCGATCTCGTACTTAACCGGAGAGCTTTCAGCCGGAATTTCAATGATTACGTTGATATCGTTTGGCAGGTCTTTGCCAGCAGCTACTTTATTGAAGCTCATTGTGTCGCCTTCCTGTTTAAAGTGATGAAAACGGTAGAATGGGCCGCATTATATACGGCCTTCTGTTAAAAACTGAATACGACTTAAAGATCATAAGTCGTATCTGTTGATCAGTCTTTGCTGTGGTAACCCAGCATCGTTTCGACTTCTGCTTTTGAACCCAGGCCCACAGCAACACGCTGGTGGATCTTCTCAGGTTCAACATCCATGATGTTGTCATAGCAGGTCGTGCTCAGTCCGCCAGCCTGTTCGATCAGGAAGCTCATCGGGTTGCCTTCATACATCAGACGCAGCTTACCCGGCTTGGATGGGTCACGGTTGTCCCATGGGTACATGAAAATGCCGCCACGGGTCAGAATACGGTGTACTTCTGCCACCATAGATGCAACCCAACGCATGTTGTAGCGCTTACCCAGTGGGCCTTCTTCGCCCTGTAGCAGATCGTTCACGTAGCTCTGCATGTTGGGTTCCCAGAAACGCTGGTTAGACATGTTGATGGCAAATTCCTGAGTCTGCTCAGGGACCTGTACATGCTCTTCGGTAAGAATGAAGTCACCACCGTGGCTCAGAGTAAACATGTTAACGCCGTTGCCAGTGGTCAGCGCCAGAACTGCGCAAGGACCATACAGAACGTAGCCTGCAGCAACCTGTTTGCGACCGTTCTGCATGAATGCGGCGTCGTCGCCACCGTCCAGGCCTTCCGGCTTTTCCAGGATGGAGAAAATAGTACCAACAGAGACGTTGATGTCGATATTTGAAGAGCCGTCCAGTGGATCGAAAGTAACCAGGTATTTACCTTCCGGGTTACCACCTACCGGGTGGTCTTCCTCTTCTGATGCGATACCCGCAACGGTCGGGTTATCCAGCAGCACTGCTTTGAGGATGTCGTTGGAAATAATGTCCAGCTTCTTCTGGGTTTCACCCTGAACGTTAACACCTTCAGAGGTGCCCAGAACCCCTGCCAGTGCGCCTTCACGCAGTTTAATTGCGATCTCTTTACAAGACAGCATCAGACTGTCGATCAGGTCAATCAGTTCGTCGGGGGTATCCTGATGTTTCAGGAACTGGTTCAGCAGTAGCATCTGTGCTTTTAAACCTATAGGTTTGGATGGGTGGAAAAAGTGACGCAATTTTACGCTTAAAGTGTAGTGAATGACACCGGCGTTATGTCAAAAAATCTTAAAAATAACGTAATTTTTCTACCATATCGGCTGATCTGTTCAGGGTGACTGAAAATCCATAGTGATGATGGAAAATGCCACTGGTATGATACCGGCATTCAAATGATGGGAGTAATGCACGGGTGCACGTACATATTCTGGGAATCTGCGGGACCTTTATGGGTAGTCTGGCGGTATTGGCCAAAGAGCTGGGGCACCGGGTAACGGGGGCGGATGCCAATGTTTATCCGCCGATGAGCACGCAGCTGGAGCAGCAGGGTATCGAACTGATCGAAGGTTATGATCCTGCGCAGCTGGATCCGGCGCCGGATATGATCGTGGTGGGTAATGCCATGACCCGGGGTAATCCCTGTGTCGAATATATGCTGGATCGTGGTCTGCCTTATACCTCTGGCCCGCAGTGGTTGTCCGAGCATCTGCTGCAGGAAAAATGGGTGCTGGCTGTTTCCGGTACTCACGGTAAAACCACGACTGCCACTATGCTGGCCTGGTTGCTGGAATATGCCGATATGGAGCCGGGATTTCTGATCGGCGGCGTGCCGCATAACTTTGATCGTTCCGCCCGTGTTGGCGGGAGCCCGTTTTTCGTGATTGAGGCGGATGAATACGACACGGCGTTTTTTGATAAACGCTCCAAGTTTGTCCACTACAAACCCCGTACCCTGATACTGAATAATCTGGAGTTTGATCACGGCGATATTTTCGATGACCTGAAGGCGATTCAGCGCCAGTTCCACCATGTGGTGCGCATCGTACCGGGCAATGGTCAGGTGATTATGCCGACTGATCAGCCAGCGCTGGACGAGGTGATCGAACAGGGTTGCTGGACTCCTTTGGTGAAAACATCGGTAGGTAAAAGTGATGAACTTGATGCCGCCGCCGAGTGGCAGGCCCGGCTGATTAAAGACGACGGCTCAGAGTTTGAAGTGCTGCATAACGGCGAACTGCAGGGTACTGTGCGCTGGACGATGACCGGCCGTCACTCAGTCAATAACGGACTGATGGCGCTGGTTGCCGCGCGGAATGTTGGTGTTCAGGTGCCTCACGGGATCGAAGGGTTGTGTAACTTTGGCGGAATCAAGCGTCGGATGGAGCTGATCGCTGAGGTCAACGGTATCCGTGTTTATGATGATTTTGCCCATCACCCTACGGCTATCGAAACCACGCTGGAAGGGATTCGCGCCCAGGTTGGCGATGAAAAAGTCGTAGCGGTGATTGAACCACGTTCCAATACCATGCGTATGGGGATGCACCGTAAGAATCTCGCCGAGTCGGCGCGGCAGGCGGATGAAGTGCACTGGTATCAGCCAGCAGGACTGGACTGGTCGCTGCAGGATGTCATTGATGCCAGCCCGGTTCCGGCGACGCTACAACGCAGTACCGATGAAATGATCGCAGACCTGCTGGCGAATACCGCGCCGGGCAGCCATATTGTCATTATGAGCAACGGCGGCTTCGAAGGTATTCATCAGCGTCTGGCAACCGCGTTGCGCCAGCACTATTCATCACTACCAGGAACACTGACCGATGGCAGAACAGACATTTAAGGATCGTATCACTCTGGCGATAACCGGTGCGTCCGGCGCGCAGTATGGCTTGCGCCTGCTGGAGTGTCTGGTGGCTGCGGATTGTCAGGTGATGGTGATGATCTCCCGTGCGGCGCAGGTTGTCATCGCTACTGAAACCGATGAATCACTGCCCGGTGGTACCGCGGATCAGGAAAGTTATCTGACAACACGATTCAAGGCTCAGCCGGGGCAGATTAAGGTGTTTGGTCGTGAACAGTGGATGGCGCCGGTGGCGTCCGGTTCCGGGGCACCGAGTAAGATGGTGGTTTGTCCCTGTTCAACCAGCACGCTGTCAGCAATTGCCTGCGGTGCCAGTAATAACCTGATCGAACGGGCTGCCGATGTGGCGCTGAAAGAGCGTCGGCAACTGATTCTGGTGCCCCGTGAAGCACCCTACTCAGAAATCCATCTGGAGCATATGCTGAAGCTGACCCGTATGGGCTGCGTGGTGATTCCGGCCAGTCCTGGCTTCTACAACCGACCACAGACTATCGAGGATATGATCGATTTTGTGGTGGCGCGTATTCTGAATCAGCTGGATATCGAGCAGAGCCTGCTGCCACGCTGGGGTGAGGATAGCCTTTCCTGAGCACAACCATTAAAATGCGGCTCACTTTTTTATAACTCAATATCGGCCTGTAACCGGATGGTTACCCCGATCGCACAGACTGATTACCGGACTCTGAATATGACAAAAATCCTGGCGCTGGATACTTCAACGGATGCCTGCTCTGTAGCGCTGTCGATTGACGGTGAGGTGACGGAAGATTTTCGGATTATTCCCCGTCAGCATACCAAACAGTTACTGCCGATGGTGGAGCAGATGCTGGCCGGTGCTGAGCTGAAAGTCAGTCAGTTGGATGCGATTGCGTTTGGTCGTGGGCCAGGATCGTTTGCCGGTATCCGTATTGCTACCGGTGTCGCGCAGGGGTTGGCCTTTGCAGCAGAGCTGCCGGTGATTCCTGTATCGACCCTGCGAGCTATCGCTCTGAAGGCAGCTCGGGAGTATCAGGTGGAGCGGGTTGTCAGTACGCTGGATGCACGCATGAATGAACTCTATTGCTGTGCCTATGAGATGCAATCCGGTCTGCCGGTGGCGCTGATCGACGAACAGGTCTCTGCGCCGGGTGATATCGTGCTACCGGAAGGTGACTGGTTTGCCGCGGGTAAAGGCTGGGTCTATCTGGATGATATGTCTGATGCTGTGAAGCAGGCGGTAGCGGCGAATGAACCGGTGATTGATGTCTATCCTGCCGCGGCGATGATGGTGGAGCTTGCAGTAGCACAGTTTTCAGCGGGCGAAGCGGTTGAGCCGGAGCAGGCGTTGCCGGTCTATCTGCGTGATGAAGTGGCCTGGAAAAAGAAAGACGAACAGAAAAAGAAGGGCCAGTAACGGCTCGTTGAATTAAAGGATAAGTAAACAAATGGATTGGTTTCAGGTTGTCTTTCTGGCAGTACTGCAGGGGCTGACGGAGTTTCTCCCTATCTCGAGCTCCGCTCATCTGATTCTGCCGTCGCAGTTATTTGGCTGGGAAGATCAGGGGCTGGCATTCGATGTTGGCGTACATATCGGCTCTCTGGCGGCAGTAATGATCTATTTCCGTCGTGATATCGGCCAGATGATTGTTGCCTGGCTGAAGCAGGTAACCGGACAGGGCGGCAGTCCTGAATCCCGCCTGGCCTGGTTTGTTGTGTTTGCCACCATTCCCGCGCTGATCGCCGGTTTTACCCTCAATGATATGATCGATCACTACGGTCGCAGTATTCTGGTGATTGCCACGACAACGCTGATCTTTGGTGCTTTGCTGGGGTGGGCAGATCGCAACCGGACAGAGGTCCGTGCGATTGAAAAACTGACGTTGAAAGATGCGTTGTTTATCGGTGTTGCTCAGGCGATTGCGCTGATTCCGGGGACTTCCCGTTCAGGCATTACTATCACTGCCGGACTGATGCTGGGTTTACAGCGTCAGGCAGCGGCTCGTTTTTCCTTCCTGATGTCGATTCCGGTGATTCTGGGGGCTGGTCTGTTAAAAGGTCTGGATCTGGCGGAAACCGGTAGCTCCAGTGAGTGGACCATGGTCATTGCCGGTGCGGTGCTATCAGCAATCAGTGCGTATTCCTGTATCCATCTGTTTCTGAAATGGCTGGACCGGATCGGTATGATGCCGTTTGTCATTTACCGGATGGCCCTAGGATTTATACTGTTAGCTGTTTACTGGTTAGCTTAATTTTCTGAGACTGTTCTGACCGCACTTTTTTACAAGAGAGTACTGTGACTGATACTGCTTTGAATATGGCAATTGCCTTTACCGATCCTGCGGGGGAAATAGATGCCCGTGCACTGACGGAACGTTTGGGATTACCGCTGTATAGCGATGCTGTACTCACAGCGGATCAGGTCACCGGTAAAGGGTTGCAGCATATCCAGTGTGAACAGTTACTTATCTGCAGTGCGCAGGGACGGCGGCTACAGCAGACCGGTCGCAAAGCACCGGGGCCTGTATTAGCAGATTTTGTCACCGGCGCCGTTGCTCATCGGCGTAAGTTCGGTGGTGGCAAAGGTCAGATGATCGCCAAAGCGGTGGGTATTAAAGGCTCTGTACGACCGACAGTGGCGGATGTCACCGCGGGGCTTGGCCGGGATAGTTTTGTGCTGGCCACTCTGGGGTGTGAGATGCAGATGGTGGAACGCTCTCCAATCGTTCACGCATTGCTCGAAGCAGGGCTCGAACAAGCCCGGCAAGATCCGGAAGTTGCCGATATTGCTGCCCGTATGCAGCTGCATTTCGGTAACAGCATCGACTGGTTAAAGCAGGTGGCTGGTACAGAACAGCGGCCTGATGTGGTCTATGTCGATCCGATGTTTCCGCATACCGAAAAAACCGCGCTGGTCAAAAAAGAGATGCGGGTATTCCGTGATGTGGTTGGCGATGATACTGATGCTTCTGAACTGCTTCAGGCTGCAATGGCTGCGGCTGAGTATCGGGTAGTAGTAAAGCGTCCCCGCAAAGCCCCCTGTATTGATGTGGGCGATCTGAAACCCAGCTATGAGCTGGCAGGTAAGTCCAGCCGTTACGATATCTATACCCTGAAGAGCCTTGGGTAAAATCATCTGAATTAAGCTACCTGTAGCTCTCACCATGTTCGCTGAACGTTTGTAGCGAGGGCCTTCCAGGCCCGAAAAAGCCTGATTACTCTCCTCAGAAGAGAACTTCTCTAATCTTCACCAGCCGTTCAGAGCCGTGCTTTGATAAAGTCCAGCAACTGGCTGCGCAGTACTTTCTCTGACTGTCGGAACACCACCCGTAAATTAATCGCGGCCATGACCTGGTCACCTTCCCTATGCAGAACCCCGGCCTGATGCTGCAACGTGATAAAGCTTCTGAATACCTTTCTGTCGGCATACTCACGGGATTCGAATCCGAACAGACTGTGAGCCTGGTTGGCGATCTGTACGGCACTGTCCAGCAGATCTTCCTCGCTGATTCCCGGATATTTCTGCAGCAGACTCAGACAGATGTAGTAGCGCAGCAGCACCGGTTCGGTGGTCTGAATCAGGGTCAGAGCCAGTGTTGACTGACATAGCTGCCAGCGTTTCTGGTGCCGTTGAATCAGCCCCTGTGATGCCAGTGTTTTCAGTATGTCTTTAATGACGCCACGGAGCTCATCAGCAGGCCAGGGGAGAAACAGTTCGTTCTGAAGCATCGGGTAGAGTTGCTTCAGAATACGGTTGATCGATTGCGTCAGCGGCTGATCAAACCGTTGGATTAAGAGCAGGATCAGTCCAGGCAACACCGTCAGGTGCAGAATGTTATTACGGTACATGACCAGCTCGCCGCATTGTCCCTGATTCAGTTCAATCAGGCTGTCCTTATCCGGCGATACAATCCCCAGCTGTACAGCCTGATCAAACCAGTCGCATGGCGGTGTCTGTGGCATAGCTGCCGGTGCATTCGGCAGTGCCGGTAACAGATCGGACAGTTGCTGCAGTTGCTGGCCCAGACCGTTACGGTTGTGGATATCTCCGGGGCGTGCCAACAGTACGGTGGCCAGTAGGGCTGAGTTGTTGACGATGCAGCTACGATTGATACCCTGCATGACTTTATGCGCCAACCGGTTCACCGACTCTCTGGCGTTACTCAGTTGGGTTAACGACTGCAGTTCGATGGGATCGCCAAAGGCCAGACTGGCTTCGCCGTATTTCTCCCGCAGTATCCTGAAGGTGGCCAGAAAGCTACCCAGTGACTCTTTACGTTTGGCAGCCCCCGAAAGCTCCTGCTGATAGCTGCGACTTTCCACAAGACGGTCATAACTGATCCAGACCGGGACCAGCGTGACAGCGCGGTCGGGGGCGGTCAGATAGTTCTCTACAGTCATCTGTAGCAGACCGGTTTTGGGTGGCAGCAAACGTCCGGTACGGCTGCGTCCACCTTCAATGAAGTACTCCAGAGAGTGGCCTTTCTCCGCCATCATATTCAGATAGGCACGGAAGCATTCACCGTACAGTGGCTCTCCCTGAAAGCTGCGCCGCATAAAGATAGCGCCACCCCGACGCAGCAATGGACCAACTACCGGGATATTAAGATTATCGCCCGCGGCGATATGGGGCAGCATCAGACCGTGTTCGAACAGCATGTAGGAAAGTAAAAGGTAATCCAGGTGACTGCGGTGACAGGGTAGATAGACCAGCTGCTGATGGCGATGACGGTCCTGTAGCTGTTCTGCGCCTAATACTCTGATGCGATGGTAGAGACGCCGCCAGACCCAGCTCAGAAAAATCTGCAGCATGCGCGAAGTTGCCGGATTAAAGTTTGCGGCGATGCTATCCAGATGGTTCCGGCACTGTTGCTCCAGCGCTCGCGGAGATTGTCCGTTCCGGGCTGCTTCAGCGGCAATGGCTTTCTGTAAACCGGGCTCGGTCAGGGTCTGCTCCAGCAGCGTGCGTCGATGAGACAGATCCGGCCCGATCATCGCTTTGCGGGAACTGCGGAAATGGCTGTGCAGAATCTGCTCGGTCTTCTCACTCAGTGCCGCGATCGAATCATCGCAGTTTATAATGCGTTGCAGCTCCAGTGGAGGGCTGATTCGAATCAGGGTTTGCCGACCGTTAAACAGCAATTGCAGGCTGCGTTTAAACAGACTGTGCTGCACCCAGCTTTCAGCAAACAGCAGCCGCAGCCAGTTGTTTTCCCGTCGCGGCATCCGGCCATGATAGATACCCACAGGTATCAGCTGATAATTCAGTTCGGGATGCTGGCGCTGCTGACTGATCAGGGTGCCGATAACCGTCTGAAAAGATTCTTTCTTGCCATAAAGGGGGACGATGGGGCCGGACGGGTGCTGACTGTCAGCCAGCGTTTCTGTCAGGTCGTGGTGACTCCAGCGATCAGACTCAATGATGTAAACAGGCTGGCCGGCAACAGGGTTGTGGCGGTTATGATCCAGTACTCTGGCACGGACCAGACGGCGCAACAGTATGCGTCTGCCGGCTCTGAAAATCCGTGTCAGAATTGCCATAGTGAAAGGCGATATCAGTAATGTGGCGGAGGCACGTCTGCTTCTGCAGCACCGGGATTATTGTCCGGCCCCAGCAGTTTGACCTGATCACTCAGGTGCTTAACGATGCGATTCAGGCGGTCAATTTCAATGGCCTGCTGGGCCATCTCATTGCTCATTTTATCCAGCGCATCTTCCTGAAAAGCCAGGCGGGATTCGAGATCTGCGATGCGGTTTTGCTCAGACATAGTCGGGCAGTGCTCCGGTTAAATTCAACTGCTGAAAAGGTTATGAGGCTGATTATACTGTTTTCCGGCGCGCGGCGTTACAGCTTAAGCTGTTGAATAGTTGAGTAAAAGTGGGTATATAGGAGTGTCAGCTTCCGGTTCCTGGGAAGTGACTACATAGTAAAATAATTTTTAATGACGATAAGAGATTCATAATGAGCGTTAATCAACTGATACGTAGTGTTGTTGTCAGTGCAGTTGCCACCGCCGTGATCCTGTTTGCTCAGGGTGCGCTGCCCGGTGAAGGTACGCTGCCAGTAATGGATATGGTAATTGTATTTGCTGTTGTAATGATCAGCTGCTTTGTTGCAGGCATGGGTGCAGCTGAGCCAGCTGCTGCGGCTGTGGCTGAAGAGAACGACGAGAATGATGATCGTGAGTTGGGCACGGTTAAATGGTTCAACGTCACTAAAGGGTTTGGCTTTATTACCCGTGAAAATGGTGACGACGTGTTTGTTCACTTCCGCAATATTCGTGGTCGTGGCCATCGTTCACTGTCTGAAGGGCAGAGTGTGCGCTTCAATGTGAAAGAGAGTGACAAGGGGTTGCAGGCGGAAGACGTATCCGTGGTACGGGCGTCCTGATCGTCACAGATCAATAAACATCAAACGGGAGCCAAAGGCTCCCGTTTTTTTATGCTTGCTGGTTACTCAAGAATGCCCAGTTTACTGGCTCGTTGCAGCAGCTGATCCCGGTCGCAATAACCGGAGCAGATTACATCGATACCGTTGGGACCTTCCAGGCCCAGAAACGGGAATCCCTGAATGCCATAGCCGGCGCAGTACGCCAGATCTTCCTGCAGAGTCTGTTCGGTCTTATCGCTCTGCATCTGGCTATAGAAGCGCCGTGCATCCAGACCGATCTCCAGAGCCAGATCAGTGAGTGTTTCCATGTCGGAAGGATTCCGGGCTTCCAGATAGTAAGCCCTTTGTATCGCTTCAGCCATCTGCATGCCGCTGCCGGTTGTTATCAGTTCGGCACTGATTACAGCGCGACAGGCTGGATAGGTGGAACGGCGCGGTTGGCACCGTTGCCAGAAATCGTGATTAAACGGAGTGCCGGTCATCTGCTCAATACGGTGCCAGGTCGCTGAGATTCCCTGTTGCAGTTCATCGGGCATAGGCTGATCGCTGTCCGGTGCCAGACCGCCCATATAGCAGAATACCCGGGTGCCGGGCTTGAGTCGGCCGATCAGATCTTTCAGGTGCGGATGAAAGGCGTAGCACCAGCTGCACATGGGGTCCATTACGTAGATCAGTGCCATTACAAGGCTCCAGACTTAAACAGGCTATTGAGACCGTGTAAAAACGACTACGTCTTGGTTATAGGGTGTTAAAAACTGACTCAAAATGCTCATTTGCGTTAGTAAACTGCGCTTTTTCGTCAATTCTTTCCTTTTCTAACCTGCGCTCATTACGTTTTTTCACGGCCTTTATTGCTCTATTTATAACAGATGATCGGCATTAAAAAATATCTGTTATGGCGTTTCAGTTAGAAAATAGTCGGTCTGGGGGCGACTGTTGCAGAACCCCGGCGGCAACAGTCGCTAGCTTTGCTGAGTGTCAGCTATCCAGTTTAAACCCTGCTACTGAGGTTTTAAGTTGTAGGGAAATATCCGATAGCTGGTCGGCTGTATTCGATATATTGACCATCAGGTCGGTATTTTCTTGTGCCAGACTGGCAATATATTCCACATTGCTGGACAGATCATTAGAGGCCGTTTTCTGTTCACTGAGAGCCCTGGAAATGTCGGCAACCAGTGCTTGTACTGTTGATGTGATTTCATTAATTGAATCGATTGATTGCTTCGTGACCGAGGTGGTTGAAACAACTGACTCGGTTTTTTCACAGCTGGTTTGCATGCTTGCAACGGTTGCTTGCGCGTTTTCCTGAATAGCTGTGATCATGGTTGATATCTTGTCGACAGATTGTGTGGTGGTCTCTGCAAGACTCCTTACTTCATCGGCGACGACTGCAAACCCCCGACCCTGCTCGCCAGCCCGGGCCGCTTCAATCGCAGCGTTAAGTGCTAACAGATTTGTTTGAGCCGCAACGTCCTGAATGACACCCGTAATACTGCTGATCTCTGTGACCTGTCCAGAGAGTTCCTGTACTTGTGAACTGGTATTCAGAAGGTTGTGAGAAACATCCTGAATGCCTGCTTCAGTATCAGAGACGCGTTGCGAATTCAGTATTGCAGCCTGTTCTGCCTCGGTCGCTTTGTTGTTGGTATTCTCTGAATGGCGCGATATATCTTCAATGCTGACAAGTAGCTCCTCCAGCGCGGAAGCAGCGCCAGTTAATCGACTCATTTGTGAGGTAATGCTCTCTTCGGCTGTTTTTGAAGTTTGTTTCAGGCCGGAGCTGTAGGAAGAAACCGTGGTGGATTCTGCAATAATGCGGCTAATCATAGTTGAGAGTTGTTGCCGCATCTGTTCCATTGCGTTATAGAAAAGCCCGAATTCGTCATCACGGGCAGGCACCTTATTGGTTGTCAGATCGCCATTGGCAATCTTTTCTGCGATGCGGATATTATCATTAAGAGGGGTTAACAGGCGGCGGCTGAACCAGAATGAAAAGGCGATATACAGCGCAATTGCGATGCTGTAGAACAGCATCAGGTTCTGAGATATGGCAGTGAGTTCGTTCTGAGATTGCGTGTAGCCTGCTTTAGCATCGGCATCTACCTTTTTTTGTAAGCGGTGAATTGAATCGGAAAATTCTGCGTACTCAGGGATTGCCGCTGTGATAAGCCGCACAATAGAGTCCCAGTCATGTTGCTCAAGAGCTTTGACGACGGGGACTGATGCGGCTTGCATATAAGCATCATACTGCTGTTTCAGGTTGCTGATTTCATGCGCATAGGGACCTTTGTTCTGGTTTGAAGACAGAATCTTCGTCCAACTGCTGTCGGCGTCTTGTAAATTGGCTTTTACAATATCAAGGTGCAACTCAAAAGGGTGAGCGTGGTAATGGGCAACGCTTAGGTTTGTATCGTGCATAAAACCTGCATATGCGTGAAAACGTGTATTTCTGAGCGCACTATCAATGGTTGAAAGCTCTAGTAGAAGATCAGAGTAAATTGCGTTGTTACTATTCAGTGCATCTGAGCTTTTCTGGATTGTCCAGTTCAGCAGGATGATAGGCAATGCAATCAGTAATATAACCAGAATCATATGAATGTTCAGTGTTGTTTTCACATTCAGTTTCATTGGTGGTTCCCTCTCAAGATAAAAGCCTGCGGGCTGCAGTTGTATTTCAACCAGAGTACCAATTAAGTCTGTTATTGAGGGTGTGCAGTTTTTCTATTTTTTTTTGTATCTGTACTTGTTTTTTAGTTCAGAGCGGAGTTGTCTGGCGAGGCAGAGGCTCCAGCCTTCAGAAGGAGCGCGTTTTGTAATTCTTTTTATACCCAGTTTGAGGATGGAAGCATCATTTGCTTGATCTGTGCATCAATGAAATAGCGCCAGCACTGATCATATCGAGCAATGCTGGCACTGGAGAGACCTTTAAAGCAGGTTATAGATGAATACCACCAGTACCGCCGTCGGAGTGATGAAGCGCAGTACGAACATGAACAGGTTGTAGGCCAGACCGTTACCCATATCCAGTTCGTTCTCGCCAGCCTGCTTCGACATAAACCAGCCGACGAAGATGGCGATAGCCAGGCCGCCCAGCGGCATCATCAGGTTGGCAGTGACGTAATCAAACAGATCAAAGAAGGTCTTGCCCTCGAAGCGCTCGAACATCCCCAGTGGGTGGACGTCAGACCAGACATTGAGTGACAGAATAGTCAGGATACCCAGCGCCCAGATGCTGAGACCGCCGATCAGGGTACCGCCCAGTCGGCTGATGCCTTTCTGCTCTTCAAACCATTCAACCACCGGCTCCAGCAGCGAGATCGCTGAAGTTACGGCCGCAACAACCAGCAGAACAAAGAACAGGGTACCGAACAGTACACCGCCGCTCATCTGACCGAATGCCAGTGGCAGAGTCTGGAAGATCAGACCGGGACCTGCACCAGCTTCAAGACCGTTGGCGAATACCAGCGGGAAAATTGCCAGACCTGCCAGCAGCGCAACCAGTGTATCCACCACCGATACGGTGACTGCAGTTTTAACGATGGAGACTTTTTTCGGCAGATAGGAGCCGTACGCCATCATTACCCCCATACCCAGGCTCAGGGTAAAGAAGGCATGGCCCAGTGCAGTCAGCACGCCCTCGGTGGTCAGTTTGGAAAAGTCCGGCTCGAACAGGAAGCTGACACCGGCGCCGAAGCTGTCAGTACTCATGGCGTAACCCACCATCACCAGAATCAGTGCGAACAGGACGGGCATCAGGATATTGATCGCTTTTTCCATACCCGAGCTCAGGCCGCGGGCAACGATCATGATCACCAGAACCATAAACACCGAATGCCACAGCAGCAGGGTGTATGGATCGGACAGCAGATTGCCAAACATAGCGCCGATGGTCTCGGTATCCGCGCCGACAAACAGGCCGCCCGCGGAGTTACCCACATAAGACAGTGCCCAGCCACCGATCACGGAGTAGAACGACAGGATCAGGAAAGAGGCGAGCATACCCATGCCGCCGATCCAGACCCAGCGGCGGGACAAACCATCCCGCTGGGCCAGCTGACGCATACTGTTGAGTGGGCTGCGGCCACCGCGACGGCCGATCATTACCTCGGCGATCATGATCGGGATACCGATCAGGGCGATACAGAACAGATAGACTAGTACGAAGGCGCCACCACCGTTCTCACTGGTGATGTAAGGGAATTTCCAGATGTTACCCAGACCCACCGCGGAACCACTGGCGGCCAGTATAAAGGCCAGTCGTGAGGACCATAGTGGGTGATCTTTGCGGGTATCATCGGCAGCGCCATCAAGCGGCGGATTCTGGACCAATTCAGTCATGTGTAATGTCTCCAGTTTTATTTTTATGGTTAGAGATATAAAAAGGCCCGCCGCCGAGGCGGTCGGCGGGCAACAGCAAGGAGCTGACGCTATGTTTCGGTAAGAAAACCAGCAGCTCAGGGTAACAACGGTTATTTCATGAAGCGTTCTTCAGCCAGCTCGTCGGCGATCTCACCGGTCGGACGATCCTGCTGGTCGGCACGCTGGAAAATCTCGATCAGTGTGTCGGCGATGGTTTCAATATGGGCGCGCACTTTGTTGTGCTCGTGGCCAATACGCTCGTAGAAAATATCGATAATGCCGCCGGCGTTAAGCACATAGTCCGGCGCATAGAGAATGCCCCGTTCACGCAGCATGAGGTCATGTCGCTGAGCCGCCAGCTGGTTGTTGGATGCCCCGGCGATCACGCGGGCTTTGATCAGTGGAATGGATTCGTCATTCAGTACCGCACCCAGGGCGCAAGGGGCGATGACGTCAACATCCAGTGACAGAATCTCGTTCTGCGTAACGGCTGTCGCCCCCAGTTCGCGGACCGCCTTATCGACCTGTTCCTGATGAATATCGGTGACGTACAGTTCTGCACCCGCCTCATGCAGGTGCTCTGCCAGTCGATAACCCACATTGCCAACACCCTGAATTGCAACCTTAAGACCTGTCAGATCAGTGCGGTCCAGTTGATACTGCACCGCGGTTTTCAGACCGATAAAGGTGCCGTAAGCGGTTGCCGGGGATGGGTCGCCATTGCAGGGCAGACCGTCGATGCCGGTCCGTTCGGTAATTCCGGCGACATTGCCCGTTTCCAGGCCCATGACCTTCAGGTCCGGGACCGAGGTGCCGGAATCTTCGGCGGCGATGTACTGGTGACCGGTGCGCTCCAGAAAGCGGCCCATCGCAGCCAGCAGATCTTCCGTTTTATGTTTGCGGGGATCGCCGATAATGACCGACTTGCCGCCGCCCAGATCAAGGTTGGCCAGGGCCGACTTATAGGTCATCCCTTTTGACAGACGCAGTACATCGGTCAGTGCCTCTTCATCGCTGGCGTAATGCCACATGCGGCAACCACCCAGTGCCGGTCCGCGGTTGGTATTGTGAATTGCGATAATGGCTTTCAGACCGGTGGTTTCATCATGGCAGAACTGGATCTGTTCGTGGTTATCAAATTCGTTATGGCTGAATACAGACATGTTCTATGTTCCTGTTAATTCTGTTCTTGTTATCAGGCGGTGGCTTGCTGAGTGGACAGATCACTGGTGATCAGTTCTTTCAGGTGCTGTCGCTGTGGTTGTGCGTTGTCGTAAGCCAGATCTTTTACCGGGCCGTAGCCACGGATCTGTTCCGGCAGACGGGCCAGCTGAATACAGTCCTTCAATGTGTCGGCTGCGAGGTTGGCCAGTACTAACTTCAGGTCGGTCTCATACTCGCGGATCAGGCGGCGTTCCAGGCGTCGATCGGCGCTATAACCAAACAGATCCAGGGGCGTGCCCCGCAGACTTTTCAGGCTGGCCAGACGACGCAACAGCGGCAGTGTTCTGGCACTGAATGTGCGTTTTTTCGGGCGTCCTGTGGCTGGATTAATCCGGGATAACAACGGCGGTGCCAGGTTGAATTCCAGCTCAAACTCGCCTTCGAACTGAGCTTCCAGCTGCTCTCTGAACTGCTCAGAACTCAACTGACGAGCGACCTCATATTCATCCTTGTATGCCAGTACCTTGCTGTAGTTTTCAGCGACAGCCAGAGACAGTTGCTGGCCTCGTCCCAGCTCGGACTCGGCGGCCTGGATCTGGTCGATCAGTTTGCGGTAGCGCTGTGCCAATGCACTGTTCTGGTAGTCGGTCAGATGTGCAGTTTCGCGGCTGATTACATCGTTGAGTGATGGCATCAGTTTCACCGGCTGAACGTCTGGCTGAGGCAGGGCGATTGCTTCGACCTGCTGCTGATCATGAGCAGCCCGACGTCCCCAGAGGAACGCCTGCAGGTTGGCTTTGACTGCGACGCCATTCAGGGCAATCGCCTGCTCAATAGAATCCTGTTGCAGCGGGATCAGGCCTTTCTGCCAGGCGAAACCGATGCAGAACAGGTTCACTGCCATGCCGTTGCCCAGCAGATTGGTGGCCAGGGTAGTCGCGTCCAGACAGTAAGTCTGTTCCGGTTGGGCCGTGTCGCGGATAACCTGCTCCATAGCCGCTGTTGGAACTTCAAGGTCCGGATCACGGGTAAAAGCGGCTGGCATTGTTTCGTGATTATTCACCACCACCTGGCTGCGTTGACGATCCAGTTTGCCCAGTGCTTCTTCGCTGGCGCCTACCATCAGATCAAAGCCGATCATCAGGTCAGTCTCACCGGCAGGAATCCGGACGGTATGGATCTGTTCCTGACTTGCAGCGATACGGATGTGGCTCATCACCGCACCGAACTTCTGCGCCAGACCGATCTGGTCCAGTACACCGGCTCCTTTGCCTTCGATATGGGCAGCCATTCCCAGCAGGGCGCTGACGGTGACAACGCCGGTACCGCCGACGCCGGTCAGCATAATGTTGTAGGGCGTATCGCAAGTCGGTACCTGTGGGGCTGGCAGTTCCGGGAAGTGGCTGTCAGTACCCAGAGGCTCTGGTTTGCGCAGCTTGCTACCTTTGACTGTGACAAAGCTCGGGCAAAAACCGCGTACACAGCTGAAGTCTTTGTTGCAGGCGGACTGATCGATGCTGCGCTTGCGACCGCGATCAGTTTCCTTTGGCAGCAGGGACAAACAGTTCGACTGCACACCACAATCGCCGCAGCCTTCGCAGACCTCCTGATTGATCACGACCCGCTTATCCGGATCGACCATTTCACCTTTCTTACGGCGACGGCGTTTTTCCGCCGCGCAGGTCTGGTCATAGATCATCGCGGTACAGCCGGGGATCTCCCGCAGTTCCATCTGAACCGCTTGCAGATCATCCCGGTGATGGAAGGTCACGCCATCGGCAAAGTCAGCCCGGCTTGGGTATTTGTCCGGCTCATCACTGACCAGAGCGATGCGGGTAACACCTTCGCCGAACAGCTGATGGCTGATCTGTTGCACTGTGAGTTGTCCGTCGATGGGCTGGCCACCGGTCATCGCCACCGCGTCGTTGTAGAGCACTTTGTAGGTGATATTGGCACCGGCGGCAACCGACGCCCGGATCGCCAGCAGTCCGGAATGGAAGTAGGTACCATCGCCCAGATTCTGGAACACATGGTTGTTGTCCGTGAAAGGTGCCTGACCGATCCAGGTCGCTCCTTCGCCGCCCATCTGGGTAAAGGTGTCGGTGCCGCGGTCCATCCAGGTCGCCATATAGTGGCAGCCGATGCCACCCAGCGCGCGACTGCCTTCAGGTACTACGGTCGATGTATTGTGCGGACAGCCGGAGCAAAAGTGAGGTGTACGCTCCAGCAGGGCTCTAGGCTGCGCCAGTTCTGATTCCTTCTCGGTAAGAAAGCTGAGACGGCTGTCGATCTGTTCGCTGCTGTGGAAAGGTGCGATCCGGGCGGCGATAGCACGGGCGATCATCGCCGGGGTCAGTTCACTGAGACTGGTGAGCAGCTCATTACCCAGTTCGTCCCGCTTACCGACAATGCGTGGACGTTGCTGTCCGGTGCGATCTTGCCAGCTGTACAGTTGTTCTTTCAGCTGATCTTCGATCAGGCCACGCTTCTCTTCAATAACCAGAATTTCTGACAGACTGTCGGCAAACTCGTAGATGCCTTCCGGCTCAAGTGGCCAGGGCATCGCGACTTTATAGAGACGGATACCCAGTTCGGCAGCCTGCTGGTGGCTGATACCCAGATCTTCCAGTGCCTGCAGTACATCCAGATAGGATTTACCGGTGGTGACGATACCGAAACGTGGTTGTTGCGGTTCAATGATGGTGCGGTCCAGCCGGTTGTGTCGGCAGAACGCCTGAGCGGCACGAATCTTATATTTGTGCAGACGCTCTTCCTGCTGCAGCGGTTTGTCTGGCCAACGGGCGTTCAGGCCGTCGGCTGGCAGCTCGAATGTTTCAGGGATCTCAATCTGCAAACGATCCTGATCCAGATTGGCAGAGATCGCTGAATCCATCACTTCAGCCAGTGCTTTCATGCCCACCCAGCAACCGCTGTAACGGGACATTGCCCAGCCATACAGGCCGTAATCCAGCATCTCCTGAATGCCAGACGGGTAGAGTACCGGCATCATGGCATCCATAAAGGCATAGTCGCTCTGATGTGGCAGGGTAGAGGATTTGCTGGCGTGATCATCCCCGGCAATGGCGAGGACGCCACCGTGGGGTGTGGTGCCGAAAGCGTTCGCATGTTTCAGGACATCGCCGGTGCGATCAACGCCGGGGCCCTTGCCATACCAGAGGCCAAACACACCGTCGTAACGGGCCCCTTCAAAAATATTGACCTGCTGTGAGCCCCACACGGCGGTAGCCCCCAGATCTTCATTAACGCCGGGCTGGAAGGTGATGTTGTACTGTTTCAGATAGTCACGGATCTGCCACAGGGTCTTATCGAAATTGCCCAGTGGTGAGCCGCGGTAACCGGAAATAAAACCTGCGGTATTCAGACCCGCTTTACGGTCACGGTCCGCCTGCAGCATTGGCAGACGTGCCAGTGCCTGGCTGCCGGTGATGTAGACACGACCAGACTGTTTTTCCCACTTGTCATTCAGGGAGACAGAATTTTTCATACTGATAGCCTCTGGCTCGATGACAGGCCATTGCACAGGCGTTGTCAGAGCACATCAGAAAATAAAAACAGAAACCGGGTGGATCAGGCGTAATCAGGCCTGTGGATCCGGAGACGGAATATCAGTAATGAATTGAATTGGAATGCTGTGCGAGCACAGGACACTGTGCCGGATTGATTGACGGCTTGTCATTGTATTTACCTTCTGCCGCAACTGGATCACAGTCGGGCGTAACTGTTGTTTTTATTGTGCCGGCAGGTAGGCCGGTATAGCTCAGCTGCACTCTCGTGAAGAACAACTGGAATGCGAATCTAACGGGATGGTCAGATCGAGTCAAACCGCCCGATGCTGATCAGGCGGTCGTTTTTGAATGGTTTTTTTAACTGGAGATTCCGGATCAGAATTATTTCTGGTTGTGCAGAATATGCTCAATGGCGGGCTATCTGCTTGAAAAACATAATATGCATTGGGGAAAACCTGTATTTGTTTGTGTGGGGGAATATCCTGTATTTTATTCTGAGGCAGAGTTATTTATGGTTTTTGCGCAAACTGATCTGCTTATTCAACTGTTCCGTAAAATCTCTTGCCAAACGAAAATCGGCGCTGTACTATTCGCGCCACATTGATGCGGGGTGGAGCAGCCCGGTAGCTCGTCGGGCTCATAACCCGAAGGTCGTCAGTTCAAAT
Organism: Amphritea sp.; assembly: GCA_025800245.1. Taxonomy (GTDB): domain Bacteria; phylum Pseudomonadota; class Gammaproteobacteria; order Pseudomonadales; family Balneatricaceae; genus Amphritea. Next base: position 22,075 of record JAOXSA010000400.1, read on the forward strand.
CTGGCCCCCGCTACCACATACAAAGAAAAAGGGGTAACCGAAAGGTTACCCCTTTTTCTTTGTATATTCATAAGCACGGAAGCCAGATTGCAACTGACTTCTGTGAAGTCAGTTCAGCGATTGTGTTCAAAAACACAATCACCAACGAGCCGCTTGCGGCGAAGCCCGGAGGGTCGAAATCGCCTACAGGCTATTTCGATTTAATCTGGCCCCGACATCAGTCCTGTCCCATTTTCAAATACATCGCTGAAGTCAGTTCACTAATTGTGCTTAAACGCACAATTAGTACCTCATCGCTCTTTGATGAGCCCGAAGGGTGCTTACAGCCTCAAAGCTGTAAGCAGTATATTCTGGCCCCTACGTCAGCCCTTTCCAGCTTTCAAATACTTCTGTGAAGTCAGTTCAGCGATTGTGTTCAAAAACACAATCACCAACGAGCCGCTCGCGGCGAAGCCCGTAGGGTCGAAATCGCCTACAGGCTATTTCGATTCAATCTGGCCCCGACGACAGCCCTTTCCGCCTTTCAAATACGTATCTGAAGTCAGCTTACTAATTGTGCTCAAACGCACAATTAGTACCTCATTTTATTTGCTATTGGGTACTGGTCCTTCAGACATAGTCAGGCTCTGGGACTGCTTATCGAACATAGCTTTGTAGCGAGGCACGTCCCCGTGCCGATTGAATATGTAGTCGGCACGAGGACGTGCCTCACTACAGTGGAGCAAACTGTTTCTGAGGCTCCGTTATATACATCCTGGCAACACTTACCAACTAGCTACTCGCGTCTCTTGTGGGAGCGGCATTATCATGCCCTTGGGTGCTTGCTGCGATGGTGTGGCTTTGTAATGATCAATCGCCGCGAGGGCGCGCCTCCTACATACTCTTTTCGAGCCACGAGCCACGAGCCACGAGCCACGAGCCACGAGCCACGAGCCACGAGCACATATAACCAATCAATCCGCAAATTGTTTCTGTAATACGTAGCTCATGTGAAACAGGAAGGGATTACAGCTGCGTAGTTGCATCATTATGATTCATATAGTTTTTTTCACCTATTAAAGTGTTTTTCTCAGGATTTAGCAGGTATATAATCGCGCCGTTGTCTGCTCAGAATGGAAGCAGGCTCTAACGGATTAGTCAAAGGATTAAAAATGAAAAAGACTATGCTTTCTGCAGCAATGATCGTTGCTGCTTCTCTGTCAGCGCCAGCTATGGCGGATGATAACTCTTTCTATCTGGGCGCATCTCTGGGCCAGACTAAAGTTAACTTCGAAGAAGTTAGTGGTGTTGAAATCAAGGATGATAAAGATACCAGCTGGAAGATTTTTGCCGGTTACAATCTGAACGAAAACGTTGCGTTTGAGCTGACTTACCATGATTTCGGTAAGTCCGAGGCTGTTGTTTCAAGCGTTGATGTTGATGTTGAAGCCGAAGGTTACTCTCTGTCTGTTCTGGGTAAACTGCCTGTATCTGAGCAGTTCGGCCTTTTCGGTCGTCTGGGATATATTCATGTAGATGCAGAGGCTGAAGCTTCAGGTGTGACAGCAAACGGTGATGCTGATGATGTGCTGTTCGGTATCGGTGCAGAATATGCGGTGAGCGAAGCTGTTTCTTTGCGCGCTGAGTGGGAGCGTGTGAACACAGATGATGAGCTGAATACCTTCTCTGCAGGTATTTCATACAACTTCTGATATTCATCTCCCCCTTCATTTGCAGCCAGAGCAGGAGCTTTTCCTGGTCTGGCTGCTGCTGAACTCAGCCCTTTGTTTTTCCGCTTACAAGAATCTATTTCGGCAAGAATCCCGTAATTCTCAGGTATAACTGCAAAGTTATATGTAGCTCATATGTGTCCGCTTCTGATGATCAGGGTAAGCCTATGTCTGTTAAAGATGATTCCGCCACGGTTCCGCACACACGTTTGTCCCGGTTCGGTCAGCTGAGTGCTCTGGCCAGCAGAGTGGCCGGTAATATCGTACTGGAAGGCAGTAAAGAGCTAGCCCGGGGGCGTGTACCTGTAGCACGAGAGCTGCTGATCTCGGAGCATAATCTGCGTCATCTGGCTGACAAGCTGGCAACAATGCGCGGGGCGGCAATGAAAGCCGGGCAGTTACTCTCGATGGATGCCGGTGCCCTGATTCCGGAAGAGCTTTCATTTGTACTGGACCGTTTAAGGGATGGTGCGAAGACCATGCCGAGCCTGCAATTATTGCAGGTGCTGGAAAGCAATTGGGGTACCGACTGGCAGGATCGGTTCAGGCGCTTCAGCTACAACCCCATTGCAGCGGCATCAATTGGTCAGGTGCATCAGGGATTGACCCGTGATGGTCGTGATCTGGCGATTAAGATTCAGTATCCCGGCGTGAAGGCCAGTATCGACAGTGATCTGGATAACGTGTTCGGCTTGCTGCGATTAAGCGGTGTTATCCCGAAAGATCTGGATCTGACCCCGTTACTGGAAGAAGCAAGGGAGCAACTGAAGCAGGAAGCCGATTACCTGCTCGAAGGTCGTAAGATCGGCCTTTATCGAGAGCATCTGAGCGCATTCAGGTTCCGGGATCAGGTCGAAATACCGGCATTTTATGACGATATATCCACGCCTGAGATTCTGTGTATGGAGTATATGCACGGGAAGCCCTTCACTGATCTCAGTCATGCATCTCAGGCGGCCAGGGATCAGATGGTCAGTGTGTTGTTCGAGCTGTTTTTTGCTGAGTTTCTGCACTTTCGCTGTGTTCAGACTGATCCCAATATGGCGAATTATCTTTATCGTCCGGAGAGTCGGCAGCTGGTGTTACTGGATTTCGGTGCTACCCGGGAGTTTGAGCAGACATTTGTGACAAACTACAAAGCTGCATTATTGGCCGCTATCTCGGAAGACCGGGTAGGGTTGCGCCAGGCGCTGTCTGATCTTGGCTTCTTCAGTAGTGGTGCTGGCAGGCAGAACGAAGCGATTGTGCTGGATCTGTTCCACCTGGCGACAGAGCCGATGAGAATATCCGGTGATTATGATTTTGCGGCGTCGGATCTGGTGCGCAGGATTCATGAGCAGGGTATGGCCGTCAGTGGTGATCCGGAAGCCTGGCATACGCCACCTTCAGATGTTCTGTTTCTGCATCGTAAACTGGCGGGCCTGTATCTGATAGCCAGTCGTATGAGAGCCAGGGTGAATGTCAGCTCGATCATTTCCGGGTTTCTGTAAAACTCGTAATATCCCTTCTGTGTATAAGTGTTTCTGTTGTGTAATCGCCTCACATCAGTTTTGTTAACTTTTTGTAATATTTAAGAAATTTACAGCACGTACAATGCCCGGCTTACTGTTGGGATGTCTGAGGCTGTAACATGAAAACGACGCTGTTCGACCTGATCTGGAAGTTAAAGCGCGCCCTTGAAAA
>JAOXSA010000423.1 GCA_025800245.1 Amphritea sp.
TCACATCAGTAAAGACGAGTCGATCGTTGCCTCTGTAGTAGTCATAGTCCGTGATTGAGTACGACCCGTCCCCTGAAGTGTGGGTGTATGTTTCGTCGTTTTCGGTACCGATGACTGCGCCGGTTGACTTCATATCATGCATCAACCGGTTACGGAGCTGAACCTGGTCCCAGGTTGAACCATCTGCAAATTCGAACAGCTCAATCGAGTGTCTTTGGTCTCCGTCAAGTTGCCGGATGAGTGTGATTGTCTCGCCATTGGGCAGATTGATCACGACGTCGTTGTAGATACGCGTCAGATAGAGGTCGTCTGCATTTACATCGGTGAAAGCGAGGCTATCGGCACCAAGTCGGTAGTCGTAGTCGGTGATCGAATAGGATCCGTCGCCCATCGTATGAACATAGGCTTCGTTGTTCTCGGTTCCGATCACAGTGCCGCCGTCCTTCATATCCGAGACCATACGGTCGCGCTGCTCCTGACCGTTCAGCGTGGTTCCATCCGCAAAAATCAGAGTCTCGATCGAGTGTTGCGCATCTACATCCAGATGGCGTTCGATTGTGATCTGCTCGCCATTGTCGAGGCGGATGACCAAATCATTGCCGCTGCGGCTGAGAGATACCTGATCCGCATTCGCGTCGGTGAATGTCAGGCTGTCATTTCCTCGTCTATATTCGTAATCAGTGATCGAATAGGATCCGTCACCCCTAGTATGGAAGTAAGATTCGTCGTTGTCGCTACCGATCACGGTGCCGCCCGACTTCATGTCCGAGACGAGCCGGTTGCGCATATCTTCGTGGTCAAGGGTGGTGCCATCCGCAAACGTCACCGTTTCAATGGCATGGCGCATAGCGCCGTTGGTCATCAGGAACTGGTCTACGAGTGTAACCTGTTCGCCATTGTCCAACCGGATAACCAAATTGTTGCCGCTGCGCCCCAGTGTTACCTGATCCGCATTTACATCCGTGAAGGTGAGATTATCGCTGCCAAGGCTGTAGTCATAATCGGCGATAGAATACGACCCATCACCCGTCGTATGCACATAGGCTTCGTTGTACTCTGTTCCGACAACGATACCTTTCGCTTTCATGTCGGAGACCATCCGGTTGCGCAACTCGTGCTGATCCAGAGTAGTGCCATCAGAAAAAGTCACTGTTTCAAGGGTATGGCGCATCACCCCATTCGTCAGCAGGAACTGATCCTTAATCGTTATCTGCTCGCCATTATCCAACTGGATCGTCAGATCATTGCCGACGCGGCCAAGCGTGATCTGCTCTGCGTTAACGTCCATAAAGGTCAGGCTGTCCGAACCACCGCTATAGTCATAATCAGCAATCGTGTACGAACCATCGCCCATCGTATGTACATAGGCTTCATCATATTCCGTCCCGATGACAATTCCGCCAGCTTTCATGTCGGCAACCATCTGGTTGCGTAGCTCATGTTGATCCAGCGTAATACCGTCGGCAAAAGTCACGGTCTCGACAACATGGCGCATAACGTTATTGTTCAGCAGGAACTGATCTTGGATCGTGATCAGTTCACCATTGTCCAGTCTGATCGTCAGGTTATTACCGCTACGGCCCAGCGTCACTTGATCCGAATTCACATCCGTAAAGGTCAGGTTGTCGGCGCTGCCATGATCGTTGGCTTCCGAGATCACATATGACCCATCGCCACGAGTGTGTGTATAAGTCTCGTTGGCATCTGTGCCGATCTTATCAGCTGCGTTCCAGTCAACCACTCGGCTGGCAACGTCAGCAGATGACCAACTCACCCCATCAGCAAACTCGAAGGACTCAACATATTTTCCAGTGTTGTTGCCCAGTTGATCAGCAACCAGAACCACCTCGCCATTCGACAATGTAATTCTGAGATCACTTCCAAGGCGGTTGAACTCCACCGAGTCTGATGCGGCATCCGTAAACACCAAACGGTCGGCACCAGAGTCATTCGTGCCCAGTTCATTGATCCGATACGACCCATCACCGAGCGTGTGGCTGTAAGTCTCGCCACCATTGGTGCCAATAACAGTACCGGTGCCCGCCAATTTCTGGTCGGCAATCGATTTGGCACGAATCTCTGTTGTATTCAGAATCGTACCGTCACTGAATTCAATCTGTTCCACAGCATTGAGGTTCGCATAGTGGAAGTGATCGGACACTGTGATCTGCTCGCCGTTAGACAGCGTAATCACCAGATCTATGCCATCGGGTGAGGAAAACTGGACATCTGTCGCGTTCACATCGGTGAAGTACAGGCGATCTGTTCTACCGTTATTGTCCCAATCGGTAATCCGATAGGATCCGTCACCTAATGTATGCTCATAGGTATCGGCATGGTCTGTACCAATCACTGTCCCGGACCCGCCGGCCTTCTGATCCGCTATCGATTTGGCACGGATACCTTCGAGGCCCAGAACGGAACCATCCGAAAACTGAATTTCGTCAATTGCGTAGAAGGTCCCTTCGCCAAAGTGACCCTTGATTGTGATCTGTTCCCCATTTGAAAGCGTGATCACAAGGTCTTCGTCACTTGTGGATGCAAAGGCCACATCCGCAGCATTCACATCCGTGAACTCCAAACGATCGACCCGACCCCGATTATCAATCCCTTGAACAATCTGATACGTGCCGTCACCGAGACTGTGTGTAAACGTCTCGGCGTATTGGGTGGCGCGAACTAAACCCGACCCGCTGTCCTTTTGATCCGCAACAGACTTATTGCGGATACCCTCTTCAGACAAAACTGTACCATCCGCGAACTCCACCTCTTCAATCAAATAGTTCGATTGACCGAAATGGTCCTCAACCGTGATCCGCTCACCATTCGCCAACGTGATGACAAGATCCTCATCAGAATTCTGCGAAAACTCTACGTCATCAGGATTCAGTCCTCGCAGAACAATCCGATCACCCGCATCCCCATTGGTCGTCTTGTAGTCAAGAATGTGATCGTTACCATCACCCAGCGAATAACGATACGTGTCCTCACCAGCACCTCCACGCAAATGATCATCACCGGCAAAGCC
>JAOXSA010000443.1 GCA_025800245.1 Amphritea sp.
ACCCTTTTCTTTATTTCCCTTCACTGGACTCGTTCGTTGTACATTTGTAGACGGCCCTGCCTGTTTCAACTGATCCCATCTTCTAGCCATGTCCTGCTCTTCAGAAATTGTCATTGGTATTCCGGGATTTTCTGTCTGTACAGCTGACTCCTCCGGAATAGGAGATAATATGGGTGTATTTCCAATGGGGATAGATACTGTTGGGGGATTTCCTTTTTCTACATTTCTTTGAGCCTCATGTGCAATAGGTACTTCTTTCAGCAGCTGATCTTCTACTTCAGCATACTGATCTTCAGCCATTTGCTGCGCATCCTCATAAGGCATCATTTCTGCTTGAATTTCCCTGACATGTTCCCCCAGGTTCTCCATCCCCGTAAGAATACTGTGCAAAGTTTCTGCATTGTCCTTCATACTCTTTTGAGTTTCTAATACCACAGTAGACAGGTTATGTATTTCCTGCTGCTGGGTATTAAATTTCGCCTGGAAACTTGCACTCATCTTCTCATAATTCTCACCCACAATTGTCTCACTCGCAGGGCGGAACTGGTTCAATTCTGCAGTTAATTTGGCCAGTTGCGCGGAAATAGTCTGAACCTGCGCCTTAGTTTCTTCTGTCTGGCGAAGGGTATCCGCGCGGTTTGCATCAAGTTGCGCCTGGATATCCCTTCGCGCGCCTTCCACCACGTTGCGCGTATTGACCTCGGCCGTCGCGGCGGTGCTAGTCGCAGCCGCTTGAATTTCCTGTTCTAGTCGCGCGGATACATCCGCAGCGACCCGCGACGCCTGCGCTTCCGTGTGCTCAGCGACCTGTGTCACTTGAGCCGCCACCTGTTCCCCTAACTGCGACGCGTGCGTTTGACTTGCCGCCGCTAGTTCAACGATGCGGCTTTCGACTTCGCCGCGCACCGACTTCGCTTCGGCTGCTGTCGCCTCCACTAAGTCGCGTACACGACTCGTCTCTTTCTCAATGAGACCAACGCCCGAGACGGCCGTAGCCGCCGACTGG
>JAOXSA010000444.1 GCA_025800245.1 Amphritea sp.
CGATTGACCCCGCCATCCTTGCGCCGTGGATAGGAGATAGAGAGCGACTGGGTGGTGACGCCGTATTTGTCTATCGCAAGATCGACAGACTGAGTCACATGAGGGTCAGCAGGGATCCGGTCATAATTGTAAGTGACACTCTCCTGGGGAAAGACAACCACAATACCATGGCTCTGGTTCCCCTGTGTGGCGAGAGGCTTCTGCAGGTAGCGAACCTGATAACGGCTGCTCGTTACACTATAAGGATGGGGTGCAAGAGCAGGATTCTCAACAGTGTCAAGACCGTAGGTCTCGGCACGCAGCATTGAACCAGCAAGCCCGAGCATGGCTTCACGCTTCAGGGTGGCGCGCTCGTTTGTCGCCAGGGTCAGGCCGTTCTCGTCAAGCCGGCTGTCGGCCATCACGGCAGCCTGACTGTCGCCCTTGTAGTATTCATCTGCAAACCGGCGGGTAATCGCTGGCTGGTTATCTGAACCTGTGTGGTACCAGGACTTGCTGAGAACAGGAGCAACGAATGTTGAATCTGCTGCAGGCAGGCCTGTTTTGGTAAAGGTCTCCACATCCTGGCGTTCGACCCGGCCAAAGCCGCGAAACTCCCGTTCATAGCTATCATAATAGCCATGATGATATGTATAGGACTGCGTGTAGGTCTCGTTGCTTACTTCATCCTGACTGACCGTACGATGGACTGTCTGGACGGGGAAGGGCAGGCGCGTGATCCAGTCATTCCCTGCTTTCTTGTCCAACAGGTATTGATGGGTTGATGGGCGGTATTCGATGGTGTTCACATGACCCTGATTGTTCGCAACTTCTGTCAGAAGGTAGGGTTTGTGACCACCGGTAAAGTCATAGACCCAGTGCCGGACCGACGGCTGGGGCCGGGTCAGGACCAAGCTTGATGTACCAGCACCAAATACATCTGCAAAGCTGACCTGGGTCGTGCGATCATAGGTGAACGGCAGGGTAATGCTGGCTTTATCAGCAAAACTGTTACCACTCTGGTTCAGGTAATAATGGGCCTTGTCGCCATCAATATGGATCAGATCTGTCGTACCGGACCCGTCAAGGTCTGCCAGAAAAATCTGTGCCGGATTGAA
>JAOXSA010000463.1 GCA_025800245.1 Amphritea sp.
TATGATCTGATTACTCTGAACGATGGTAGTCAGGCGATTGTTGCCGTATCTGCGGTAGTTACACCGGATACCGCTGAACTGCAGCCAGAAGAGCGTAATGCTATGCGTTCACTGCTGGGGCAACGTCGTGGCCAGTTTGACTATCAGGCCCTGATTGAAGCCCGTCGTGATGCCGCTGAGGTAGAGAAGCTTTAATATCTCTCGTTGAGTGATTCACAATTTAAAAAGCCTGCAGATGCAGGCTTTTTTTGTCTGGCAGACTAGGAGACTATCAGTTGTTGAAAGCTGCGGCCAGCAGTTGTCGGGTATACGACTCTCTGGGCTCCGCAAAGATCGTCTTAGCGTCGCCCTGTTCGATGACATCTCCATGCTGCAGCACCAGCAGATCGTGGCTCAGGGCTTTCACAACGGCCAGATCATGGCTGATAAAGATATAGGTCAGCTGGTAGCGTTGCTGTAACTCACGCAACAGGTCGATGATCTGGCTCTGCACGGTGCGGTCCAGCGCCGATGTTGGTTCGTCCAGAATCATCAACTGAGGCTTCAGAATCAGGGCTCTGGCAATGGCGATGCGTTGTCGCTGACCACCGGAAAACTCGTGAGGGTAGCGATGGCGATCTTCCGGATTGAGCCCGACCTCGCTGAGAACATCGATAATCATCTGTTCCCGTTCCTGAGGTGCGCCGATGTTGTGGATTTCCAGTCCTTCACCGATCGACTCGGCTACAGACATGCGCGGGCTCAGGCTGCCGTATGGGTCCTGAAATACAATCTGCATCCTGCGGCGTAACGGGGTTACTGCTTTCTGTGGCAGTACCTCGATATTCTGGCCATCAAAGATGATCTGTCCTTCCGAGTTGAGCAATCGCAGTATCGCCAGCCCCAGGGTTGTTTTACCCGAGCCGCTTTCACCAACCACACCCAGAGTTCGCCCCGGGTAAAGCTGAATGCTGAGAGGGTTGACCGCCCGGATGTGATCTACAGTACGTTTCAGTAAGCCTCGTTTCACCGGGAACCAGACTTTCAGCTGATCTACCTGTAACAGCGGCTCATTACTGACTGGTGCTGCTGGCGGTTCACCGGAAGGTTCAGCATCCAGAAGCTTGCGGGTATAGTCATGGGACGGCTCTGAGAACAGCTGCGTAGTGGCGTTACTCTCTACCACATTGCCCTGATACATGACGCAGACATCATCACTGTAGCGTCGCACGATGTTCAGATCATGAGTAATCAGCAGGATCGCCATGCCCAGCTTGTTCTGGAGTTGTTTCAGCAGTTGCAAAATCTGCTCCTGAATAGTGACGTCCAGTGCGGTGGTGGGTTCATCGGCTATAAGTAGTTCGGGGTCGTTGGCCAGCGCCATTGCGATCATTACCCGCTGTCTTTGCCCGCCTGACAGCTCGTGAGGGTAGCTCCTGAGGCGTTTCTCGGGTTCTTTGATCCCTACCAGCTCTAACAGCTCCAGAGTTCTCTGGCGCGCATCAGAGCCGTTCATTCCTTTATGCAGCAACAGCGTCTCACTGATCTGCTTCTGTATGGTGTGCAGAGGGTTCAGCGATGTCATCGGTTCCTGAAAGATCACGCTGATCCGGTCTCCCCTTAAAGCACGCATAGCGCGCTCATCCCGGAGTAGCAGATCTTCCCCCTGATAGAGAATCTCGCCGGATGGATGGCTGGCTTTAGGGTAGGGGAGCAGGCGCAGGATCGACATTGCAGAAACTGATTTACCAGAGCCTGATTCGCCCACCAATGCCAGCGTCTTGCCTGGCTCAATGCTGAAGCTGACATTCTTTACAGCGTCGACAGCTTTATCGCCGTTGCCAAATCGTACACTGAGGTTTTTAACCTCAATCAGCTTATCAGTCATTCAGAGCTTTCCTTGGGTCGAACGCATCCCGTACTGCTTCACCGATAAAGATCAGTAGGGTTAGCATGGTGGCCAGTGAAACAAAAGCGGTAATGCCCAGCCATGGGGCGTGCAGATTGGCTTTACCCTGGGCGACCATCTCTCCCAGTGATGCCGAGCCTGGCGGTAAGCCAAAGCCGAGGAAGTCCAGAGCTGTGAGTGTGACCAGAGAGCCGTTAAAGATAAATGGCATAAAGGTCAGTGTTGCGACCATCGCGTTGGGCAGAATGTGGCGGAACATGATCAGGCGATTGTTTAAACCCAGTGCCCGGGCTGCGCGGACATACTCCAGATTACGGCCACGCAGAAACTCTGCTCGTACCACGTCAACCAGTTGCATCCATGAGAACAGCAGCATAATCCCCAATAGCCACCAGAAGTTTGGCTCAACAATGCTGGCCAGAATAATCAGCAGGAACAATGTTGGTAACCCGGACCAGATCTCTATAAAACGCTGGAACAGAAGATCCACTTTGCCGCCATAATAACCCTGTACCGCGCCTGCGGCGACACCGATCACAGAACTGGTCAGGGTTAGCGTAATAGCAAACAGAACCGATATGCGGAAACCGTAAATTACCCGTGCCAGTACATCCCGTCCCTGATCATCGGTACCCAGCAGGTTTTCACCGGTGGGGGCAGAGGGTGCAGGCGTCGGCAGATCCAGGTTGATGGTGTTATAGCTGAAACGGATCAACGGCCAGATCATCCAGCCGCCTTGTGCTTCGATCAGTTCCTGAATGTAGGGATCTTTATAATCCGCAAAGGTGTCAAACTCACCACCGAACTCCAGTTCTGAATAGTCCACCGCCACCGGGTAGTAAAAGCTGTTGTCATAATGGACCAGGAGGGGTTTGTCGTTGGCGATCAGTTCCGCAAACAGGCTTAGAATGAACAGGATCATGAACAGCCACAGAGACCAGTAACCCCGGCGGTTATTACGGAAATTCTGCACGCGGCGCTGATTCATCGGGCTGAGGGGTTTTCTGAACATGATCATTGCTCCCGGCTCTCAAAATCGATCCGTGGATCGACGGCGACATAGGTCAGATCGCTGATCAGTTTCAGGAGCAGACCGATCAGGGTGAAAATGTACAGGGTGCCGAAAATAACCGGGTAGTCGCGATTGATAACCGCTTCGTAGCCCAGTAGTCCAAGACCATCAAGGGAGAAGATAACCTCTATCAGCATGGAGCCGGTGAAGAAAATACCAATCAGGGCCGCAGGCATCCCCGCGAT
>JAOXSA010000501.1 GCA_025800245.1 Amphritea sp.
TAGCTATTATCAGTAAGAATTTTTAAGCACCTATGAGTTGTACATCGGAATGTATATTAAAAGCACGCAATATAAGGTTGGTATCAGAATTATATGTTTCCTGGCTTTTCTTAGTGGCAGCTATACATATGCTCAGTCACCTGTAGACTCCGGAACCTTGTTACGTCAGGAAGAAAGCATTCATAAAAGCCCCTCTCTGCCGCTGCCTGCTACTGATGATAAACCGCAAAAACCTGAGATGCAGGTGATCAGCGGTGAGTCTGTTTTAATCAGAGAAGTAAGATTCAGCGGCGCTGTTGAGCTGTTATCAGAACCCGGCATAAAAGACGAAATAGAAAAATTTATCACCCAGTCTGTTGGCAAACAGTATGATTTTAATGGCTTAAGATTACTGGCAGATCAGATTACATTATTACTCAAGAAAGAAGGCTGGATCTTAGCTCGCGCGTATCTGCCGCAACAGGATATTTCAAATGGTATCTTAACGATCGCCGTGATCCGGGGGCAGCTAGACAGTAAAGGCCCTGGGATTATTATTGAGCCAGCTGGGGAATACCCGCTGCGAATCAACACCACAGTACTTGAAGGCATTTCGTCAGAATACCTCACTGTCGGAAACGCAATTAATGAGCGGGAGCTGGAACGGGCTTTACTGCTGATCAATGATCTGCCGGGAATCACAGCACGAGCACGATTAGAAACGGGTGAAGAACCTGAAAGCACCCGAATTCATATTCTTGCAGAAGAGGGCCGCCTGTTCACCGGGCAGCTACAGAGCAATAATTTCGGCAACAGGTTTACCGGCAGATCTCAACTGCAGGCAGAACTGACCCTGAATGATCCTTCCGGTCATGGTGACCAACTCAACACCTCTCTTACCGCATCTGAGGGTATCCGGTTAGGCCGAATCAACTATGGGCTCCCACTCGGCTATCGTGGCTGGCACGCGAACCTGGCCTATACATTCCTCGATTACGAGGTAATCGAAGGACAGGCATCTGAACAAGCGGACTACACCGGTGAAGCTGAAACTGTTGAGGCCGCACTGCGCTATCCAATAGTACGCAGTAACACACAGAATATATGGTTAGGACTGGGCTATCGTTCGGATCGCTTTGAAGATCGCTTTAACGACACCCGTATCGGTGACAAGCAGATACATTCCGGCCGTGTGAATCTGTATGGCGATAACACTGACCAATGGCAGGGAGGAGGACGCTCTGACTGGTCACTGGAGTGGAAACACGGCAATCTGGACCTTTCCGGCCTGGCTCAGCAACAACAGAATGATCGCAGTGCATTCAATACTGCCGGTGAGTTTAACAAACTGGAATACACTCTATCCCGACATCAGTATCTGGCATCGGATCTCAGCCTTTTTATAGGTTTGAATGGTCAGTTCGCCAGCAAGAACCTCGATTCATCACAGAAGTTTTTCCCCGGTGGACCGAATGGAGTGCGTGCATATCCGGGTGGTGAAGCACCCGCTGATGAAGGACAGTTACTGAGAGCGGAACTGCGTTACAACGTCAAAAAGATTCCCCAGCGACTCGGCCGGCTACAACTTCAGTTCTTTTATGATCAGGCATGGATCAAACAAAGCAACTCCCCACCTGCAAACGTGCCCATCACCAATGCAGAAAACGCTAATCGTTATCGCTTAGCTGGCACAGGTGTTGGTCTTCATCTCGCTAAAGACAAGGAATACGGCGTCAGCTTCAACTGGGCCAGAAAGCTTGGACATAACCCCGGCAGAGATGCTGCAACCGGGTTTGACAGTGATGAGCAGAGCAACTCATACCGCATCTGGCTTCAGGGCGTAGTCTGGTTTTAGCAGACAGATTCAGGCTGTAGATAAGAATTTGGGAAGGAAGATCCAATGAATAAAGTATTTCGCGTTATCTGGAATGAAATAACTCAGACCTGGGTTGCTGTTTCCGAACATACCCGAGCCCGGGGTAAGCGCTGCTCTGGAATCCGACTGATGGTGGCATTGGGATTGCTGAGCAGTCACTCGCTGACATTAGCGGCAGCGGCACCGGATACACTGCCCGACGGGCAGCAGGTTACCGCAGGCCAGGCTGATTTCACCAAACAGGCCAACAATCTGATAATCAGACAGCACAGCCAGAAGCTGATTACCCAATGGCAGGAGTTTTCCATTGGTGAAAATGCCTCAGTGCAGTTTATACAGCCGAACAGCAGCAGCGCTGCATTAAACCGGGTGATAGGACAAAATCCCAGTGAAATTCTTGGACACTTGAGTGCCAACGGGCATGTCTTGCTAATCAACCCTAACGGTGTAGTGTTCGGCAGCAACAGCCGTATCGATGTAGCCTCTCTGTCCGCTTCTACTCTGGAGCTGAGTGATGCAGACTTTCTTAATGATAAGCTGCACTTTAAAGGTGATGATGGCGGCCTGATTCAGGCTGACGGAACCATACAGCTTGGCGAAGGTGGGCGGATTGCTTTTATCGCCCCAATGGTTGAGCAGAATGGCACAATACATGCGCCGGATGGCGAAGTAATCATGGCATCGGGAACCGATGTTGAGCTGGATATCACAGGTCATGGCTTAGTCAGCTTCAGAATTAACCGTGGCTCCCTGAACTCCGTGATTGAGAACGGTGGAGGTATCCATGTTGGTAGCGGAGCAGTACTGCTATCAGCAAAAGGCTTCAGCGAAGCAGCCAGCGCAGTGGTGAATAACAGCGGCGTAATTGAAGCCAGAGGGATCAGTAAAGCAGGTGGCCGGATCATGCTCGGCGCGGGCCCGGGCGGGCACGTGCAGCAGTCCGGCACCCTCAATGTTGCTTCTGATACGGCCAAAGGCGGGCTGGTAACCATTGAAGCAGAGACCATTACTCTGACAAGCGACGCCGACATCGATGCGACCGGCGCAACCGGCGGTGGTGATGTACTGGTCGGTGGTGACTGGCAGGGCGGTGAAAATACACAACGACGAGTACTAGCTGATACCGAAGCTCTTCAGCAGGCGACTAAGGTGATCGTAGAAGCCGATGCCAGTATCGATGCCAGTGCCACGCAAAACGGCGATGGCGGTACTGTTGTGGTATGGAGTGATATCAGACAGTCCGACTCGATCACAGATGTTCAGGGTAACATCAGCGCCAGGGGCGGCAGTCACGGTGGCGATGGTGGTCAGATTGAAACCTCGGGCCGGGTGTTGAATGTTGAAGGAGCCAGAGTTACTACCACCGCAGCCCATGGTAAAACCGGTGACTGGTTGCTTGATCCTGGCAATATAACCATTGCTGCCAGCGGCTCGGGTGGTGTGACCAACGGTGGTGCGCCGTCAGGGGATACCACGATTTCTACGGCCACATTAAGTGCTGCACTGAATAGCAATAACGTTACTCTGACAACCGGCGATGGCGGTTATGACATCACTTTGCTGAATGACTTCAACTATACCGGTGCCAGCAGTTCACTGACACTTGATGCCGGACGAGAAATCAACCTGTATGGCGATATCTCTTCGACTAACGCTCTTAATCTCTCTTTCAGCGACGGTGTCAGATTACGTGACAATATTACGCTGAATAGCAGTGGAGGAGATGTCACATTTGCCAGCACGCTGAACGGCTTCTCTAATCTGACCGTTAACTCCGGTGCCGGAGATATTGCGCTGTACGGTAACGTCGGCGGCAGCTTTCCACTGGATCAGCTGGTTCTGAATAGCAGCGGCAATATCCTGCTGAGTCAGAGCAATAATCCGATCACCATTACGTCCTATGGAACTCAGACATATAACGGTGCTGTTAGGTTACAAGGCGCTACGACGATCCGATCATTGGGTCAGACCGCTCAGACTCTGCTGACTAACTCGTCGGGCAACCTTGGCTTTGGTGGAACCGCTGCGCGTCTTCAGATTACGCTGGTGGGAGCCGCTGGTGGCAGTGGTGGCGCGGATCGCACAACCTCTGGGGGGGCGTCGGGCGCGGCAGGTCAGGTCAGTGCCGTCGTCCGGGTTGAAGATGAGACACTGACCGTAAGCCAGGGTAATTCCGGTCAGAGGGGGCAGAATGAAAGTGAAAATAATGGTGGCTCCAATACCGAGTTAGGTGGCGCAGGCGGCAGCAGTTCACTCGGCTACGCAGGAGGCAGAGGCGGTGATGCCGGTAATGATGGACGATCCGGTGCTGGCGGCGGCGGTGGCGGGGCAACCGTCGTGCGTTTCAGTTCCGGAGATCTCGTCGCCGGTGGCGCCGGTGGCGGTGGTGGTGGCGGCGATAACGGCAGTGGTGGCACCGGTATTGTTGGCTCGACAAGAGCAGGCATAAGCGGCAGCGCCGGTGGTGTTAACAGCAATGAGGATTCCGGCGGCGGCGGTGGCGGCGGTGGCGGATTGCAGGGCGGTTGGGGCGGCAGTCCGGGAGGCGATGAACAACCAGGCAGCGGGGGCAGCGCTGGTTCATCAGGCGCAACCAGCGGTCTGGCAAAGCTTGAGTCTATCAGCACAGGCTTTTCCGGGGCATATCGCACGGCTACAGTTACCAGACTGGCTGTTAATTCAGGGGTCACATTCAATGGCTCCGTATCCGGTAATCAAAACCTCAGTGTCGAGGTACAGAACGGTGGCAGTATTCAGATGAATGCCACTGTTGATACCGGATCAGCCAGTCAGACCTACAGTGCGCCGGTTTCGCTGACAGGAAACAGTACCTTTAAAGGCACCAAAATTGCGGCAGGAACCGTTAATCTGGCAGCACATGAGTTGATCATTGATGAAACTGATCAGACCACTGGAGCAGTTATCAGTGGCGTCGTCAGTGGTACCGGTAAGCTAATCAAGCGCGGTAACGGTAAACTGATACTACAAGCTGACAATACCTACTCAGGTGGTACTGACATTGAAGCAGGTACAGCTCAATCTCAACGCAGCAATACCCCGGTGTCCGGCTCTCCCACATCCGGCACCTTTGGCTCCGGCTTGATCACCATTACCGACGGCGGCGGGCTGGATCTGAACGGTACAATTCTGACCAATGCTCTGAACCTTTCAGGATCGGGCTTCAGTAATGGCGGCGCAGTGTTCAACAGTGCTGGCAGTTTCGCCAACTGGGCATCGGGACCAATCACGCTGACCGGAGATACTGTTGTGAATGCCGGGAATGGTGGCTTAATACTCAACAGTGCAATTTCGGGTGCCCATAAGCTGACTCTTAACCATCAGGGGCAGACTGTATATCTCAGGCAGGCTGCCAACATCGGCGCTCTGGTCTCGGACGGCCCTTTGGGAGTTGAAGCAAATGTCACCAGTGCCGGTACTGATGGTCAGCAATATAATGGCGCGACAACATTCAGCGATAACATCGAGCTTGCTGCCACCAATGGCACGATTGGCGGCAGTGGTGCTATTACTGCAAACCGGCTGAACTTTGCTCTGAATAACGCCAGTGTTGACCTGAGTAACCGCAATAACAACTTTGCCGGGGCAATTGCTATCGCCGGTAAAGATGCAGGGCTGGGCCAGAATGTGAGTCTGGTTAATCGGGCTGGACTGACCTTCTCAGGTGCCGAGATCGCCGGTAACCTCAGCACCACCACCGGCACCGCTGGCAGTGCTGGCGGCATCAGCCAGACCGGTGCTTTGAAAGTAGGGGGCACCAGTCAGTTTATTGCTGATACGCTGGTTGACCAGGATGCCGACCTGCAGCATGCCGATAATGATTTTGGTGGCAGTGTTTCATTTACGCCAGCCAATGCCGGAAGCTGGCGCAATATCTCAATCGTGGATGGCGTCGGAGGCTTGATTCTGGGTAATCTGACCGCCACGGGGACACTGAACGCAACCAGCAGAGGCGGCGCATTGACTCAGGCGGCAGGCACAACAATTGTAGTGGAGGGCACCACCGATCTGCTGGCGCAATCCACCGATGGCCTGACCGACTACGACATCACTCTGGACGGCAGCAACAATGACTTTAAAAACACTGTCAACGCCACCGGTAAAGATATCACTCTGGTCGATGGCACAGGTGGCATCACGCTGGGTGATGTCGACGCCAGCGGTAATCTTATTATTACCAGCAACGGCGGGGTGATTGATCAAACCACTGGCACCACCATTGAAGTGGACGGCACCACCGGTCTGCTGGCGCAATCCGCTGATGGCCTGACCGACTACGACATCACTCTGGACGGCACCAACAATGACTTTAAAGACACAGTAAACGCCACCGGTAAAGACATCTCTCTGGTCGATGGCACAGGCGGCATCACGCTGGGCGATATTAACGCCAGCGGCAATCTTAATGTTACCAGCAACGGTGGAGCGATTGATCAGGCTACAGGCACCTCGATTGTGGTGGATGACACCACCAATCTGCTGGCGCAATCCACCGATGGCCTGACCGACTACGACATCACTCTGGATGGTGCGAATAACGACTTTAAAAACACCGTCAATGCCACCGGTAAAGACATTACCCTGGTGGATGGCACCGGTGGTCTGACGCTGGGCAACCTCGATGCCAGCGGTAATCTGGATGCTACCAGCAACGGCGGCACCATTGATCAGGCCGCAGGAACCACCATTGAAGTGGACGGTACCACTGACCTGTTGGCGCAATCGGTGGACGGAAATACCGACTTCGACATAACTCTGGATGGCGCGAATAACAACTTCAAAGACACCGTCAATGCTACCGGTAAAGGCATTACCCTGATTGATGGCACCGGTGGTCTGACGCTGGGCAACGTCGATGCCAGCGGCAATCTGGATGTTACCAGCAACGGCGGTGCGATTAATCAGGCCGCAGGAACTGCTATTGAGGTCGACGGCACTACCGATCTGCTGGCGCAATCAGCGGACGGAAATACCGACTACGATATCTCTCTGGACGGTACCGGTAATGACTTCAAGGATACAGTCACTGCAACCGGAGATAACCTGACTGTGCAGGATAAGAATGACCTTAAACTCACGGCCAATGCCAGCGGTAATCTGAACGCTCAGGCCAGCGGTGATATTGATGCATCGCTGAATGTTGCGGGTAACAGCAATCTCAGCAACAGCGGTAACGGTGATATCACGGTGGCTGGAAACACCGGAACACTGGTCGTCGATAGTGGCGGGGATGTTATCTTCAGACCAACTGTCGTAGCAGGTAATTCAACCATTCAGGCTGCTGGTGATGTAAGAGAGACCGAAGAGTTTGCATTAGATGTAAAAGGGAATCTCAACCTCAACGTTGGCGGTTACATCAATGTAGGGCAGGAAGGCGGTGGAGGCCCTGATCCGGCCCCTGAAGCCGTTGAAAGCAGTACGCAGCAAGGAGTGGACAGCAACACAATCAGAAGTTCTGATATCGCGCTTTATGAGGGAAGTCCGGAGATATTACTGCTGAAAACAGCGGACTCTGTAGAGATGCTGGATGTCCGGAGTATCGATCTGATACTGGATAACAGCGGAAATCTTGTGACAGTGCAGCATCGACACGGTATCCCATTGGTTTCCAGAGGACTGGGGCTTAACCTGAATCTGAAAACAGATCAGAAACAGAGTGTCCCGATACTCATCCAGGCAAACGATAGAGGTGAGCTTCTGATCAGCCAGAGAAGAGCCCGTTCCGAGAGCCTTAATAGCAATGACATTAACGGCCTCAGCATCCCGCAGACGTTTGATTTCACGACACTGAGTGGTCGTAATATTCAATACACAGCGTCAATTGAGAGCGGGAATCTGCTTATCAAAGCAGCCAGCGGACTTGCCAATGAAGTCCTGCAAAATAACAAAGACATTGTTATTTCACTGATTCTGGCTGAGATTATCCGTACCGACCAGCCCCGGCTTAACAGCGGGATCATTGCAGCAACCAGAATCTGAGAAATTTCTTAGCTCCACAAAAAAAGCAGCCAGAAGGCTGCTTTTTTATTCACACTGAAGTCCGTTAAACGTCCAGATTGGATACGTTCAGCGCGTTGGTTTCGATGAAGTCGCGGCGAGGCTCTACTTCATCGCCCATCAGGGTGGTGAACAGCTGATCCGCAGCGATCGCATCATCGATAGTTACCCGCAGCATACGGCGTGATTCAGGATCCATAGTGGTTTCCCACAGCTGCTCAGGGTTCATCTCACCCAGACCCTTATAGCGCTGAATCTGGTGACCACGCTTGGACTGATCCATCAGCCAGTTCAGGCCTGTGGAAAAGTCTGTGGTATTCAGAGTACGCTCACCACGCTTGAAGTAAGCGGTCTCTTCCAGCAAGCCCATCAGGGTATCACCCAGTCCGGTCAGTGCCGCGTAGTCTTTTGACTCGAAGAACGACAGATCGAAGGTGAAGTTAGTACTAACTCCGTGCTGAACCACCTTGACGTCTGGCAGGAATACGCCCTGATGCTCCATATCTTCATGCACAGAAGAGGTGTAAACATCGCCGCCATCCAGGGTATCGCCCAGGCCATCGCAGACTTTATCGATCCATTCAGCCACCGCCTGATCATCTTTCAGCTGATCCACGCTCAGACGCGGTATGTATACCATCTGACGCAGAATCGGCTCCGGATAGATACGGGACAGACGGGCAATCATCTTATCCACAGCACGGTACTGGTTTACGATCTCTTCCAGACCGGTGCCGTTGATCGCCGGTGCATCAGCATTAACATGCATGGAAGCACCTTCCAGTGCGCCCTGCAGCAGGTAGTTATCCAGCGCATCATCGTCTTTCAGATACTGTTCCTGCTTACCTTTCTTGATCTTGTACAGCGGCGGCTGTGCAATGAAGACGTGACCACGCTCGATGATCTCTGGCATCTGACGGAAGAAGAAGGTCAGCAGCAGGGTACGGATGTGAGAACCATCCACGTCCGCATCGGTCATGATAATGATCTGATGGTAGCGCAGTTTCTCAGGGTTAAACTCTTCACGACCGATACCGGTACCCAGCGCGGTGATCAGCGTACCGACCTCGGCGGAGGTCAGCATCTTATCGAAGCGGGCTTTTTCAACGTTAAGGATCTTACCCTTCAGCGGCAGAATTGCCTGCGTCTTACGATCACGACCCTGTTTTGCGGAACCACCTGCGGAGTCACCCTCCACCAGGTATAGTTCAGAGAGGGCCGGATCTTTTTCCTGGCAGTCCGCCAACTTACCCGGCAGACCGGCGATATCCAGCGCACCTTTACGACGGGTCATCTCACGGGCTTTACGGGCCGCTTCACGGGCACGGGCAGCATCGATCATCTTCGACACGACCGCCTTAGAGTCCTGTGGGTTCTCCTGCAGGTAATCGTTCAGCAGCTCATACATTGCCTGCTCAACGGCGGTTTTAACCTCAGAGGAAACCAGCTTGTCTTTGGTCTGAGAAGAGAACTTCGGATCCGGTACTTTAACCGAGATAATCGCCGTCAGACCTTCACGGCAGTCATCACCGGTGGTGTTGGCTTTGCCGTTCTTGTTCAGCTTTTCTGACTCAATATAGGAGTTCAGAGCACGGGTCAGTGCGGTACGGAAACCGGACAGGTGAGTACCACCGTCGCGCTGAGGAATGTTGTTGGTAAAACAGTGGATACTTTCCTGGAAGCTGTCGTTCCACTGCATCGCCACTTCCACACCGACACCGTTTTCGTGGGTGGTGTTGAAGTGGAACATCTTGTTCACAGCGGTTTTATTGGTATTCAGGAACTCTACAAAAGACCCCAGACCACCTTCGTAGGCGAACAGCTCTTCGGTGCCGGTGCGCTCATCAATCAGGCGGATCGCCACACCGGAGTTCAGGAACGACAGTTCACGCAGACGCTTGGCCAGGATATCGAACTTGAATTCGATATTCTTGAAGGTTTCATCAGATGGCCAGAAACGCACAGAGGTACCGGAAGATTCAGTCTGACCCACTACTTTCAGCGGCTCATCCGGAACACCGTGGCGGTAGAACTGCTCGTGCACATCACCGTTACGGCGGATGGTCAGCTTCAGTTCGGAGGAGAGGGCGTTTACTACGGAAACACCCACGCCGTGCAGACCACCGGAGACTTTATAGGAGTTATCATCGAACTTACCGCCGGCGTGCAGCACGGTCATGATAACTTCGGCGGCGGAAACACCTTCTTCCGGGTGCAGATCGGTCGGAATACCCCGGCCGTTATCCGATACGCTGACACTGTCATCGGCGTGGATAACCACCCGAATCTCACTACAGTGGCCCGCCAGAGCTTCATCGATAGAGTTATCAACAATCTCGAACACCATATGATGCAGGCCGGTGCCATCATCCGTATCACCGATATACATGCCCGGGCGCTTACGTACCGCATCAAGGCCTTTAAGGACCTTAATACTGGAAGAATCGTAATCCTGATTATCGCCGCTCATTCAGTTCTCCTGATTATTGTTGAGTGCTCAACGCACCCTCATGTAGTTTGAGAAAGCTCAGCTCCGTCTCCGGCGACCAGTAGTCGCTGAGGCTGGTATGATCGACACAGGTGATAAAACACTGGCTTGCCGCTTTCTCAAGATAGTTACAGAACAGTCTGCAGTGGTGCTGATCCAGCTCCGACGGCAGATCGTCGATCAGATAGATGCATGACCGACTGTTCAGTTTGTAAAACAGGACACCCTGCGCCAGTTTAAGGGCGCTCACCACCACTTTCTTCTGCCCCCTGGAGAGACGCTCAGAAGCGGTATGGCCATCAACCTTAAGGCGCAGGTCAGCCCGTTGCGGACCGGCACTGGTGTAACCCTGACGGGCATCCCGTTCAAAGCCTTCTTCCAACACCTGGTCCAGCGTTCTTTTTTTGTCCCAACCGGCGCTGAAACTGAGATCCACTTTCATCCCATCAAGCAGGGTAGACAGGATCTCGTCAAATTCCGGTTTTAACAACTCAATATAGGATTCCCGCAGGGTATTCAGCTGCTCAGCGTAGCTGACAAATTCACGATCCCACACGGCCCGAATCCGATGGTCGATTTTACCATATTTCAGCAGAGAATTTCGCTGTTTTAATACCCGCCTGAAGGCTCTCCAGAGCCGGATAAACGTGGGATCAGAATGGAATACCCCCCAGTCGATAAACTGCCGACGAATCGCAGGGCTGCCTTCGAGAATCTGAAAGGTTTCGGAGTTGATCACCTGGATCGGCAACAGCTCTGCCAGGGTGGTCAGATCGATATCATTGCCGGCGTAACGCATCCGGTTATCACCTTCCAGACTGCGCTCCACACCCAACGGTTGAGCCATGCCCGAGCCCATGGCATCCAGCTCAGCAAAAACGGTACAGCTGGTGTCGCCAGCCCGGATAAGATGGTTCAGCTTGTTGGTCCGGAAGGAACGGCACAGGCCCAGCAGATGCACAGCTTCCAGCAGGCTGCTTTTACCGCTGCCGTTAACACCGTGAATAATATTGATCTGGGGAGAGGGGGTAAAACTGACATCAGCCAGATTTCGTACAGAACGTACGTTGAATTGTTGTATCGGCATAAAGAGGGTTCAAACGGGGCTGGCTTGCCAGCCCCGATGAATATTACATCCGCATTGGCATAACGACGTAGAGGGAGTTAGCGTCGTCCAGGCCTTCAACCAGCGCACTGCTGTTGGAATCAGACAGGGTGAAACGCACCACTTCTGAATTGACGATGGACAGAACATCCAGCAGATAATTAACGTTGAAGCCGATCTCCAGAGAATCACCTTCGTAATCCACTGCAACGGTCTCTTCCGCTTCTTCCTGCTCCGGGTTATTTGCCATTACCTGCAGATAGCCATTGGTCAGGGACAGACGTACACCGCGGTATTTTTCGTTCGACAGGATCGCGATACGGCTGAATACCTGACGCAGTTCCTGACGGGTGCCCAGCATGAACTTGTCGCCACCTTGCGGGATTACACGCTGATAATCCGGGAACTTGCCGTCAACCAGCTTAGAAGTGAAGGTAAAGTCGCCGGCATGTGCACGGATATGGTTCGCACCCACAACCAGTTTCACCTGATCATCACCGCTCTGCAGCAGGCGCGCCAGTTCCAGAATACCTTTACGCGGTACGATGAACTGATGATTAGCCGGACCATTGGTGTCGACTTCTGCGTAGCTGGTTGCCAGACGGTGACCGTCAGTAGACACGGCACGCAGACTGTTTTCGGTGATCTCCAGCAGCATACCGTTGAGGTAGTAACGAACGTCCTGCTGCGCCATAGAGAAACCGGTCTGATCGATCAGGTGACGTAGCTGGCTCTGCAGAACATTCAGTTCAAATGCTTCAGGACTATCTTCTACATTCGGGAATTCAGCCGCTGGCAGGGTAGAGAGAGTAAAGCGGCTGCGACCGGCCTTGATGACCATCTTCTGGCCTGTCAGGGTCAGTTCAATCTGTGCAGAATCCGGCAGGGATTTACAGATATCCATCAGCTTCCGCGCAGGTACCGTAATAGAACCCGCCTCAGCCGGCTCATCAAGCTGCACCCGGCCAACCAGTTCCACTTCCAGATCAGTACCGGTCATGGACAGCTGATCGCCCTCGGCAACCAGCAGAATATTGGACAGTACTGGCAGTGTCTGACGACGTTCTACAACACCAGCTACCAACTGCAACGGCTTTATCAGCGCTTCTCGGGAAATAACAAATTTCATGTTTTCCTACCCACCTTATTGATCAGAACGTTACGCCGTCAGATGACGCAGCAGGTTCTGATAGTCCTCTCTAATATCCGTATCGGTTTCACGCAGCTCCGCCACTTTGCGGCAGCCATGCAGAACCGTTGTATGGTCACGTCCGCCAAAGGCATCACCAATCTCAGGTAAACTGTGATTGGTCAGTTCTTTCGACAGACTCATCGCCACCTGGCGGGGCCGGGCGACAGATCGGCTGCGTCGCTTGGACAACAAATCCGACACTTTAATCTTGTAATAGTCCGCAACCACCCGCTGAATGTTATCAATACTAACCTGTTTATCCTGCAAAGCCAGCAGGTCTTTCAGGGATTCTTTAATAAATGGCGTGGTGATCGCATTTCCGGTGAAATGGGCATTGGCTATAACCCGTTTCAGGGCGCCTTCCAGTTCACGGACGTTGGAGCGGATCTTCTGCGCCAGGAAGAATGCCGCATCATCCGGCAGACGTACCTGAGCCTCTTCCGCTTTCTTCATCAGAATTGCAACACGGGTTTCCAGTTCCGGCGGCTCAATCGCCACCGTCAGGCCCCAGCCGAAGCGGGACTTGAGTCGTTCTTCAACGCCATTGATCTCTTTCGGATAACGGTCGCTGGTCAGAATCATCTGCTGACCGCCTTCAAGCAGGGCATTGAAGGTGTGGAAAAATTCTTCCTGGGAACGCTCTTTGCCGGCGAAGAACTGAATATCATCGATCAGCAGAGCATCAACCGAACGGTAATAGCGTTTAAAGTCATTAATCGCATTCAGCTGTAGCGCTTTAACCATATCCGCCACAAAACGCTCAGAGTGCAGATAAACAATCTTAGCGTTCGGATTACGTTGCAGCATCTCCATACCCACCGCATGCATCAGGTGGGTTTTACCAAGACCAACACCACCGTAGATAAACAGCGGGTTATAGGAACCGCCAGGGTTATCGGCAACCTGTTGTGCTGCCGCCAGCGCCAACTGGTTCGACTTACCCTGTACAAATGAGTTGAAGGTAAACGCCTGATTCAGATTGGACTGATGGCGTACACTGCCTTCGACTTCTACATGGCGCGGAGGTACAGCAGGCTGAGGTGGCGCAATAGGTGCCGGAGCGGGTGCCTGAATAATCTCAGAAGGGACAATAATTTCGCGATTGATCGGCTGGAAACTGCTGTCATCAATGGCCAACTGGGTCGGGGCTTCCTCAACGATCGGCGGGGCCGGTTGCGTTGGTTCAACTGCAAAGCGGACAGTCGGGGCCGGTTGCGGTTCTGGCTCAGAATCAGCAAAACGATTAACCGGCTGGCGTACAGGGCGGGGCGGTGGTGCAGGACGCACAGGCCGCTGGCTGAAACCAGCATTCTGACCGGCAATACTGATGCTTACCTTGCCACTGATATCACCGGTGACACCGTTCACAATTTCACGGATACGATTCAGGTATTTGTCGCTGACCCAGTCTTTAACAAAGCGGTTAGGCGCCAGAAGCACTAGCTCTTCCGCCGATTCCGGAGAGACTTTCAGCGGACGAATCCAGGTATTGTATTGTTGCGCCGGGAACTCGTCCTGAAGGCTTTGCAGACATCGATCCCATAAATCAGCCGACATAGAAAAACCTGAACCCCCATTCATACAGAAACGCAACAATTAATAAAGCAATACAGAATCAGCAGATGATACCTCTTATGAAGCCCCTTATCCACAGTTAAAAAAGGCCTGTTACTTATTCTTTTTCTGCGTGTTTTTCAGGGGTGAAAAGCACAAAAAAAGAGCCATTTCAGCCTCCGGAACAACCTTAAATAGGCTATCCAGCGGTTAATGACAACTAATCTCCAACCTTACCAACAGCATAACAAACTGTTATTTAAATATTTTTAATGGTTACACACAGATTATTGATAAAATTGAGTCTGACGTTGAAGTAACTATCACTGCATGCTTTATATAGAGTGATCAGAGGTGCAGAACTGAGGCGTTGCTGTAAAAATAATCAAAACAGGGATTGAAAAGATCGATTCTTTTCTCTAGAATGCCGCGTCTGATTTTGACCGTGGGATTCAGCAACTTACTGATACCACCACACTGTACGTTAGTAGGACTGAACAATGAAAAGAACTTTTCAACCAAGCAACCTGAAGCGCAAGCGCACTCACGGTTTCCGTGCTCGTATGGCTACCAAAAACGGCCGTGCAGTAATCAACCGTCGTCGTGCTAAAGGCCGTAAGCGTCTGGCAGCATAATTTTTGCCCGTCAGGCTCACTGAATGAATGAATTCAGCTATCCCCGCCAGTTAAGGCTTTTAACCGGCGGGGATTTTAAACAGGTATTCAGCCGAGCCAGTATCAAGGTCTCAGAAAAACATCTGTTGATCCTTGCCTGTCCCAACGGACTCGATCATTCCCGTATCGGTTTCGTCATCTCAAAAAAAAATATCCGTTTAGCTGTTAATCGTAACCGCGTTCGACGTATCATTCGCGAGTCTTTTCGACTTAATCAGCACCGTCTTCCCAATGTCGATATTGTTATTCTGGCCAGAAAAGGGCTGGGTGACATCGAAAACCCGGAAGTACACACGCTTATTGACCGTAGCTGGTCCCGGCTGATTAAACGAGCAAAACCGAAACCTAACAAATAACTGAATGGTCCAGAAACCATGGATGTACAGCGCATTATACTGATCGGAGCACTGGCAATTATCTCCTATATGCTGGTGCTGCAGTGGAACCAGGATTACGGTACTGCACCTGAGGCAGTGGCCAAAACCGAGTCTGTTTCCGCGTACCAGTCAACCTCTGACACACCAGCGGACAGCGGTGATCTGCCACAAACAGCGACCCCGGCATCTGAAGATGTGCCAGGTGCCAAAGCAGCTACCAACTCCCAGCAGAAACAACTGATCAGTGTAAAAACTGATGTACTGGAACTGCTGATCGATACTAAAGGCGGCGACATTATTGAAGTTGCACTGCCGGAGTACAAAGCGGTACTGGGTTCTGAAGAGCCTTTCGTTCTGCTGGAGCAGAACGGTAACCGCACCTATGTATCTCAGAGCGGTCTGATCGGAACCAACGGCCCGGATGCGAATCCGAAAGGTCGTCCGTCATACACCACTGCCAGCAACAGCTATCAGATGGAAGGCGATGAGCTGAGCGTGGATCTGACCCTGACCGAAGCCAATGGTGTTGTCATCACTAAACGTTACAGCTTCACCAAGGGTAGCTATGACGTGAAGATGGAATACCTGGTGAACAACAGCTCTGCGGACAACTGGCAGGGTAAGCTGTTCGGTCAGATCAAGCGTGACGGTTCTGATGACCCTACCGCTACCACTGATATGGGTATGCAGTCTTACCTGGGTGCAGTGTTCTCCCACGCGGAGAACAGCTACGACAAGATCAGCTTCGACGATATGCGCGATGATAACTTCAAAGTGGTTACCAACGATGGCTGGGTTGCGATGAGTCAGCACTACTTCCTGAGCGCCTGGATTCCTGCCCCTGGAGCGGAATACAGCTACAGCAGCCGGGTGAGCAATGGCAACTTCATTGCAGGCTTCGTGTCTCCGGCATTTGATGTGCAACCGGGTGAGACCAAGACAGTCAGTGCTAACTTCTATGCCGGTCCGAAAGTAACCGAGCTGCTGGAGCAGGCTGCACCAGAGCTGGAGCTGACCGTTGACTACGGCATCCTGTGGTGGATTGCAGCACCACTGGCATGGCTGCTGAAAGCGATCCATGGCTTCGTCGGTAACTGGGGTGTTGCGATCATCTTCGTCACCGTTGTAGTTAAGGCGCTGCTGTTCCATGTTAACGCGAAAGCGTTCAAATCCATGGCTAAGATGCGTAAGTTCGGCCCTGAGATGACCCGTCTGAAAGAGCTCTACGGCGATGACCGTCAGAAGATGTCTCAGGCGATGATGGAGCTGTACAAGAAAGAGCAGATCAACCCGCTGGGTGGCTGTCTGCCTATCCTGGCGCAGATGCCTATCTTCATCGCACTGTACTGGGTACTGCTGGAATCGGTTGAACTGCGCCACGCACCGTTCGTACTGTGGATCACCGACCTGTCAGTGATGGACCCATACTTCCTGATGCCGATCCTGATGGGCGGTACTATGTTCATCCAGCAGTTGCTGAACCCAACGCCTCCAGACCCGATGCAGGCGAAGATCATGAAGATGCTGCCAATCGTCTTCACCTTCTTCTTCCTGTGGTTCCCGGCCGGCCTGGTACTGTACTGGCTGGTGAACAACGTACTGTCTATCGCACAGCAGTACGTGATCAACAAACAGATCGAAGGCGACAACGGCGGCAAGAAAGCCTAAGCGTCTGATACTGAAAAAAGCCTCTTTATGAGGCTTTTTTTGTATCTGCTGTTTGAAGAGATTTGGTAGGAGGCGCGCCCACGCGGCGATTATCTGATTCAATGCCAACCAATCGTAGCGAGTGGCGAGTGGCGAGTGGCGAGTGGCGAAAAGAGTTTAAATAACGACCAGATACTGCCAGGCTTTTTTGCTTTATCCAGCAAGCAGCTTTGCTGCGTCTAGCAAGTCTCGCTTGCGAGACGTTCGAGCCACGAATTGCCTTACTCCATATCGGCACGGGGACGTGCCTCACTACAACTCACAATTAAAATCTGCAGTGTTCGTCGCTTAAGCTTTGCCTTCCGGTCCAGCCACCAGCCACTGGCGGAGCAATGCTCCGCCATCCCTTTTATGCTAAAGTTCGCCCAATCTAAAACACCACGCTCCAGTCAGATTCCGAGGCCCCTATGACCCTAACTAATCAGGACACCATCGCAGCACAGGCAACGCCACCAGGGCGGGGCGGTGTCGGTATTGTCAGGGTCTCAGGCAAGCTTGCAGGGGAAATTGCAGAACAGGTAATAGGATTCCAACCTAGACCCCGTTACGCCCACTACGGGCCGTTCTACGACACTCAGGGTGAGCAACTGGATCAGGGCATCGCGCTGTTCTTCCCCGGACCAAACTCCTTTACCGGAGAAGATGTGCTGGAGCTGCAGGGTCATGGTGGTCCGATCATTATCGATTTTATCCTGCGTCGGGTGATTGAGTGCGGTGCACGGCTGGCCAATCCGGGTGAGTTTTCTGAACGCGCTTTCCTCAACGACAAGCTCGATCTGGCACAGGCCGAAGCGGTCGCTGATCTGATCGACTCCAGTTCTGAACAGGCTGCCCGTTGCGCACTGCGCTCTCTGCAGGGAGCTTTCTCTGAGCGGGTTCATACTCTGGTTGAAGCCCTGACCCAGCTGCGTATCTATGTTGAAGCGGCGATCGATTTTCCAGAAGAGGAGATCGATT
The DNA here is from genome assembly GCA_025800245.1 of Amphritea sp. Lineage (GTDB taxonomy): Bacteria > Pseudomonadota > Gammaproteobacteria > Pseudomonadales > Balneatricaceae > Amphritea. The sequence continues at coordinate 17,925 of JAOXSA010000501.1, forward strand.
TTCTGGCTGACGGTAAAGTCGCAACGGACCTGAGCACGATCATCGATCAGCTGGCAGATGTAAAACAGGAAGCCCGCCAGGGTAGTCTGATCCGTGAAGGCATGAATGTGGTGATCGCCGGACGCCCTAACGCCGGTAAATCGAGCCTGCTGAACGCGCTGGCTGGCAAAGATTCCGCCATTGTCACCGATATTGCCGGGACCACCCGGGACGTTCTGCGTGAGCATATCCATATCGACGGTATGCCACTGCATATTATCGATACCGCCGGTTTGCGGGATGCGCCGGACGAGGTAGAACGTATCGGTATCAACCGCGCCTGGGAAGAGATCCAGAAAGCCGATCGGGTTCTGCTGATGGTAGATGGCACCAGCACCGCCACCGATGATCCGGAACAGATCTGGCCTGAATTCGTGCAACAGCTGGAAGATAAAAGCAAGATTACCGTCATTCGCAACAAATGCGACCTGACTGATGAGCCTGCAGCCATTGGTGAGCATCATGGCCATACCCTGATCTCACTGTCCGCTAAAGCCAATATCGGTATCGAAAATCTGCGTCAGCACCTGAAAGACTGCATGGGTTACGCCAGTACTACCGAGGGTGGCTTCCTCGCCCGCCGTCGCCATATCGACGCGCTGAATCGCGCTGAAAGTCTGCTGCTGACCGGTCAGGATCAGCTGATCTACGGCGGCGCAGGAGAACTACTGGCAGAAGATCTGCGTCAGGCTCAGAATCACCTCAGCGAGATCACCGGTGCTTTCTCTTCCGATGATCTGCTGGGCCGCATCTTCAGCTCATTCTGTATCGGTAAATAACCCGCTTCAGACCTCTGTCAGGCCATCAGAACCGATGTGGTAGGTTCTGATGCCTGGCAGAGACGCGCCCGGACCACTCTTCAGAACAATAATCGTTATACCGGGCATCAATTTGCGAATGCCTTCCAGAATCTCCAGCTGTTCAGCCTGGGACTTATGCTCCAGTGCATCATGCAGAATCAGAATCTTAGGTCGCTTCACCAGCGCGCGCATCAGTTGAATATTATATTTAGCCGTCAGTGGCAGACGCTCTCCACGGATGCCCACAGGAGACAGGCCGATGGTTACCAACACCAGGGATTCAGCATGGTTATCCACAAGGGCATTTTCGACAATCTCTACCAGCGCCTGGTGTCTGTCTACCTGCCGGGGCTGCTTCTCAATACCCCAGACCAGATTTTCCATCACGCTTAATCGGGCGCTGATCTTATCCCGCTGCAGAGGCTCAATATCGATATTCAGATCGGAATGCCCCAGCAGCCTGAGCCGGTGACGGAAAGCAACAATCCTGCGTTGCAGATCACGATCAATATACTCGCCACCGACGACACCGGTACGCACCTTGAGCGCCATTTCCAGCAGAAACTCACAGGCAGGCACATAATCCGGTCGGCCAATACACAGCGCCAACTGACCGCGGATACACTCCTTATCGTAGTGACTGATTTCCGGATGCAGCTGACTTTCCGGGCCAACCTCCGTCAGCGTATCGATGATATGCCGGGAAACCTGCTCCCCGGCATCCCGAAGAGGCTTGTATAGACTTTCCTGCTTAAGCAGTCCGGTAAATTCCTCATCAGCGATCAGTTGATTGATGATCTCCAATTCCTGCTCCGGATCGATCAGACCAAAACAGATATTTTCCAGCACAGACAGGTGCGAATGGTAGCGATCCGTATCAAACCGTTCGACCAGATCATCCAGGTCGGTACTGGCCGCCTGCTGCATCAGATCATCGCGGGTTTCGATGAATTTTTCAGACAGCACGTCTGGTACTTCGGCAGGGTTAAAGTGGTCTTTCAGTCCCAACTCAAACACCGCCTGGCGTGAGCCGATAGCCACCATAAGATCCTGTATCCAGTCCCGCAGTTGCTCCCAGCCATCAACACCCGCCATGCTGAAGTCTGTCCAGACTTCATGAGCACTGCCGGTATGATTTCCAGACGCTTCAGCTTCGCTGATTTCAGTCAGACGGGATGATTCCAGCAATTCAGAATCTTCAACAGGGGGCAACTGACGCAGTCCATAATTGATGTTCTGAAGAATAGTCTCATCAAACAGGAAGGGTTCGGGACCTGCGTAACTGACGTTGTGAGTCAGACGCCGGGTAGAGATCTCATTGATACCCTCACCGCCATATCTGATGGTACCGGATGCCGGCTGATCAGACCGCATCATACACTGCGCCAGTCGACGCAACAGAAACGGACTATCAGACTGAATGGTAATCAGATCACCGGAGGCAACCGTCAGGGAGTTATTGCGGCTGATGTATTCACCCCGATCGTTTTTCAGACTCAGATTATTGAAGGCCACACTGCCTGCCAGGGGAGCCGACAGCTCCTCTTTTTCCGGCACCAGATGAATAATGTCCGGCGGATCAAAGTTTTCCAGAATCTGCTCGTAACGCACCTTTGAATCCTGATACTGCTGATAGTAATCAAGCAACTCTTTCCAGGGTGATACCAGATCTTTATAAGCCGTCAGGGCCGCGACCAGTGCACCGATACTCAGATGCCCATTGATCACCAGCACACCACCCACCGCATAGAACATGATCGGCGGCAGTTGATTGAGGAAGTTGTTGATAAACTTCATCAGAAACTTCTGCTGAAAAATATTCAGCCGGATAATAAACAGCTGACCCAGAATCTGTGAGAAGTGCGCCTGATGATATTGCTGGGTGCCATGAATCCGTACTTCCCGGTTGCCATCGACACTTTCACCAATTTTACTGGCCAGTACCCGTACCTGACGGACCCGTTGTTTCTTAAGCCGGTTCAGCTTTTTCTGCATCCGCGGAATAATGTACGCCTGCAGCGGGATCATCGACACTGCGACAAGTCCAAGCACCGGATCCTGAACAAACATGAAGGTCAGGATGGTCAGCATGGTTCCGCCCTGGAACAGAGGTTGCGCCAGACTGTCGCCTATAAACCCCGCCAATGGCTCGGTTTCAGATGTAACCGTCGCAATTATCTCTCCCTGAGAAACCCGCTGAAACTGAGCAGGAGGAAACCGCTGCACCCGTTCTATAAGCTGGAAACGCAGACGCCTTACCATCCGTTCACCAATAATGCCCTTGTAGGTGTTAATGCGCATTTTGAACACACCGCTGACAAGCACTGTCATCAGCAACAAACCACAAAGGAATAACAGAAAATGGACTGGTTCCCAGCTCAGCTCAATACCCAGAAATGAGTTACTGTCAGACTGGCTGATCGCACCATTGATGATGGTTTTCGGTAATTCCAGCGAAAAATAGAGAATAGGAAAGAACAGCAGGGTAAGGATTAATACACGAATCTGATCCCGCAGACTGTAACGGTAGATAAAATTCGTGAGTTTACGTTCCATAATGGCTTACCGTTTGATTCGTGTTGTGTGACGCGCCTGTTATCAGTTAACTGTAAACAACCGGTCAGATCAGTATAGATAACTGCTGCCCCATAGAAATAGGTACTCAGTGCCCGGAATTCAATGCTCTGGATCAGTTAATCTGTTACGCATTTATCCTGACGAACAGAACCTTTCAGTTAAGAAGAGAATCTGATTGAAAGTTGAATACTATTCAAACGATTCCACTGTTTGAAAAATTTTACTCATAGGACAAACCCAAAATGGGCAGTTAAAGCCCGTAAATACGCCGTTTTGTCATACTTCCCCCTCCAATCTGGGCAGCCAGCTGTATAGAATCTCGCAAATTTTATCCAAACTGTGGCAAAGCTTTGCCCTTAACCTCCGTTCTGCGGAAAGATTTTTGTTTCAAAAGTAAACAAAATAATAATAGCGATACGATCACATGAAAGATAACGGTGCTGTAACACAGGTTGAAAACCTGTATCCGGAAAACGTCCGGCTGATCTCAACCACAGACCTGAAAGGTAAGATTACCTCTGTTAATCAGGACTTCGTCGACGTCTGTGGATACAGTGCCGAAGAGCTGATCGGCGCCAGTCATAATATTGTTCGTCATCCGGATATGCCTCCGGCGGCATTTGCAGATCTGTGGGAAAACCTGAAAGCCAACAAGCCTTGGATGGGGCTGGTGAAAAACCGTTGCAAAAACGGCGATCATTACTGGGTTAATGCCTACGTGACTCCGGTATTTGAAGGCGGTCAGAAGATCGGCTACCAGTCCGTACGAACCAAGCCTCAACGGGACTACGTAGAAAATGCTGAACGCCTTTACCGTATGATCCGTGCCGGTAAAGCACCGGGGCCAAAAGCGTTCCGTGAGATTCACAAAAAAGTTCTGACTAACTTTGCAGTCATGCTGTTACCTGCAGTGGGCGTCAGTGCGGTCACTGGCTTCAGCACAATTTCTGGCCTTGTAGGTATCGGCTGTGCAGCAGTTGGTGCAGGCATCCTGGGCGCTATTCAGAACCGCAATTACAAGCGCATAGAAAACCGGGCGGTGAACGCTTACAACAGTCCTCTGGCGTGCCTGGCTTATATGGGTGATACCAGCGCCAATGTGAAAACTGAAGTGGCTATTCAGGCGCTGGAGTCCCAACAGGTTACTCTGATTGAACTGCTGCAGAACAGCGCTGGCAACCTGATGAAGGTTATCCGTCATAACAATGCCGCTGCCGAGCAGAATAACCAGAGCATTAATGAGCAGGGCCAGGAAATCTCTCATCTGGCTAACTCAATTACCCAGATGTCTGACACCATTCATGAAGTGGCGAAAAACGCCCAGGAAACGGCCCATCAGACTCAGGCGGCCAGTCAGGAAGCCGAGCAGGGTAAACAGATCATCAGCCAGAGCGCCATTTCGATCAATGAGCTGATGAACGAAGTGAATAATGCCAGTCAGCTGATCAATCAGCTGAGCGAAGATACCCGCAATATCAGTAACATAATCAATGTTATCGAAGAGATCGCGGAACAGACCAATCTGCTGGCCCTCAATGCCGCCATTGAGGCAGCAAGGGCAGGTGATAGCGGTCGTGGTTTTGCAGTGGTTGCCGATGAAGTACGTTCACTGGCGAATCGAACGCAGACTTCCACCTCTGAAATTGAATCCATGATCAACCGCCTTCAGGATCATGTTCAGCAGGCGGTGAAGATGATGGAAGTCAGTCAGGATCACGCAGAGAAAACCGTCGCTGAATCTGAGCAGGTCAATGTAGCCCTGCAGAATATCGCTTCGACTATCGGTTATGTAAACGATATGAATACTCAGATCGCAACAGCCACCGAAGAGCAGAGCGCGGTCACCGAAGAAATTAACCGCAATGTGGCGAATATTAACGCCGCCACGAATGACATCAACCAGGCTTCCCAGGATGCCGCCAAAGCGGGCCAGGAACTGGTCGGAGTAGCAGCGGATATGGAGTCAGTGGTTTCACAGTTCCGTAAAAGTTAGGCTCATCAGACGCACAACAGCCAGCTTGAAAATCTACACCCAGCCTCAATGTATAACAAAGATACTCTGTAGCAACGTTATACACTGAGGCTTTTTTATGTCGCTCAACATCTGCTGTCCACACTGTTCTGTTACCAATAAAGTGCCACAGGAGCGCCTTGGCGATGTCCCTAAGTGTGGCAAGTGCAAATCACCTCTGTTCGCCGGCCAGGCAACCAATCTGACTTCTGCAAACTACAGCAGCATGCTGCAGAGAAACGATATCCCCGTTCTGATCGATTGCTGGGCCAGCTGGTGCGGTCCCTGCCAGCAGTTTGCACCGGTATTTGAACAGGCGGCCGGGCAGTTCGAACCCGCAATACGCCTGGCAAAGCTGGATACCGAAGCCGAGCAGGGGATTGCTGCGCAGCTTCAGATTCGTTCAATTCCAACGCTTATCCTGTTTAAGCAGGGTAAAGAAGCAGCCCGGATCAGCGGAGCCTTGCCACTAAGCCAATTAAAACAGTGGCTTATCCAGCAGGGTGTGCAACTCTGAGCATAGCCAGCAAGTAATTCTCCACAGCAACACCTTCCTGATCATTTTTTACCCACAGTGTTTTTTCTTCCTACACCTGTGGGTAAAAATATCATTCATACCACAAAGCCCTTCCATAAAATCATAATACTTCTTATAAAACATCTAGTTATGATATACAGATATAATCTATCAAGCACTGGATAACTCCTGAGTAAGTTCTTAGCATCACATTTAAAGCTTGTTGAAAACATGGAAGGATAGCCAGAAAGCTTTCGACAACTGAGCCAAAGTTCCACAGACAACAGTGCAAAACAGCTGAACGTGGATAACAGGATAAGTGTAGACAAATCGGCTACAGCCCTTATTAATCAGGCACTTCAGTGCTTTTAACAATAATCTGAAAGGGTTATTAAAGGATGAAAGAGTACACACAGAAGCCTGGACAGATACGAGCATATAAACAATCCACACGACCCTGTGTGTAATCTGTATAAGTACATTTGAACAAAGGGTTAGTGAAACTGTGCATAGTTCTGCATGTGGAAAAACAGGGCAGTTACACACAGCTCCTGAACGCCATACTACAAGCTTAAACGCAACAAAACTACATAGTTAATATGTCTGTAACTTAATGAAATTGAACAGTTTTATGAGGTTAACAACAGAAAAGGGCTGCTTAATAAATAACAAAAGAAATAAAAAACATATCTAAAAAGAATTCTTTCTATTTTATTTAAAAGAAAACAGAACATAATCTGATCACTTTTTAACCATTTATATATCGTACTCATCCGTTTATACTTAGCCCCCTTTTCCTGACCGGATCACAGATCGACAGAACTGATATCAGAGAGATAAACGCTGGTAACTGTCTGAGCTTAATCATCCGGTAATCAGATACACGGAGCTGTACAGACGTTTGTACAAGAACTCCGTCACGTTATTTAAATACGAGGTTGTATAGAGTGGACTATCCTGACCACTTCGATGTCATTGTGATTGGTGGTGGCCATGCAGGTACTGAAGCTGCATTAGCTGCTGCACGCACCGGTGTTAAAACACTGCTGCTGACACACAATATTGAAACCCTGGGACAGATGTCCTGTAACCCGGCTATTGGCGGTATCGGTAAAAGTCATCTGGTCAAAGAGATTGATGCACTGGACGGTGCAATGGCAGTCGCGACCGATAAAGGCGGCATCCAGTTCCGGGTACTGAACTCAAGAAAGGGGCCTGCAGTAAGAGCAACCCGTGCTCAGGCTGACAGAATCCTTTACAAAGCAGCCATTCGTGAAATCCTGGAAAATCAGCCAAACCTGCAGATCTTCCAACAGTCTGCTGATGATCTGATCATTGAAGGTGAATCGGTTAAGGGTGTAATCACTCAATCAGGGCTGCGCTTCTACACTCAGAATGTCGTACTGACCGTCGGGACATTTCTGGGCGGGAAAATTCATATCGGGATGGATAACTATTCCGGTGGCCGTGCCGGAGACCCACCGTCTATTGCTCTGGCTGATCGCCTGCGCGAGCTGCCGTTACGTGTTGATCGTCTGAAAACCGGTACACCTCCGAGAATAGATGCTCGCAGTGTCGATTTCTCCGTGATGCAGGAACAACCGGGTGATACTCCGACACCGGTAATGTCTTACATGGGGTCCCTGGCGGATCACCCGCAACAGATCAGTTGCTATATCACGCATACCAATGAGCGCACCCATGAGATTCTGCGCTCCGGTCTGGACCGTTCACCGATGTATACCGGTGTGATTGATGGTGTTGGTCCGCGTTACTGTCCGTCGGTTGAAGACAAGATTATGCGCTTTGCCGATAAGACCAGCCATCAGGTATTTGTGGAACCGGAAGGTCTGACGACTCACGAGCTGTATCCGAATGGTATCTCTACCAGTCTGCCATTTGATATCCAGCTGGCAGCTGTGCGCTCTATCAAAGGTTTTGAAAATGCTCACATCACCCGTCCGGGTTACGCCATTGAGTATGACTTCTTCAACCCTCAGGATCTGAAGCATACGCTGGAAACCAAAGTGATCGACGGGCTCTACTTCGCTGGCCAGATTAACGGAACGACCGGTTATGAAGAGGCTGGTGCTCAGGGGCTGCTGGCTGGTGTTAACGCTGCTCGCCGCTCCCAGGAAAAAGAGCAGTGGTATCCACGCAGAGATGAGGCTTATCTCGGAGTGATGGTTGATGACCTGATTACTCTGGGAACATCGGAGCCTTACCGGATGTTTACCAGTCGTGCGGAATACCGTCTGATCCTGCGGGAAGATAACGCCGATATCCGTCTGACCGAAAAAGGTCGTGAACTGGGACTGATCAGCGATGCCCGCTGGCAGCGTTTCTGCGAAAAGCGCGAAGCGATCGAGCAGGAAAATCAGCGTCTGAAAGAGACCTGGATTCAGCCGGGTACTGCTGAGGCTGAACAGCTGAATGAGAAACTGCCACAGCCAATTAACCGGGAATACAATCTGCAGGATCTGGTCAAGCGTCCAGAGCTGAACTATAGCGATGTGGCCGGCCTTAAAGGCGAACCGGTGACGGATACTCAGGTCGCTGAGCAGGTTGAGATTCAGATCAAATATGCAGGCTACATTGACCGTCAGCGAGACGATATCGAGAAAGTCCGTCGTCAGGAAAACACGCCACTGCCACTGGACTTTGATTATGACTCCGTGGGTGGCCTGTCGAATGAGCTGAAAGCCAAACTGTATGACGTTAAACCGACCAGTATTGCGCAGGCCGCCCGGATTCAGGGTATGACTCCGGCAGCGATCTCACTGCTGCTGGTACACCTGAAGAAAAAACAGATGACTCAGAACAAGGCAACCGGTTAATGGATCAGGAATACCGCGACTTACTGCTTAATCACTGTCAGCAGATGGCGATCAGCCTGACTGATGAGCAGGTTGAACAGTTACTGAAGTACCACGCGCTGCTGGTGAAATGGAACAAAGCTTTTAACCTGACAGCAGTGCGTTCACCGCTGGAGATGATCAGTCGTCATCTGACCGACAGTCTCAGCGTGTTGCCGCATATTGATTGCCAGCGTCTGATCGATGTCGGCTCGGGTCCTGGCTTGCCAGGCATTCCGCTGGCGATCTGTCGCCCGGATCTGCCGATCACACTGCTCGATAGTAATATCAAAAAAAGCCGTTTTCAGTTCCAGGCTAAAGCTGAACTAGGGCTGGATAATGTAGAAGTTATCCACGACCGGGTGGAAAAGTTTATTCCGGAGCAGCCGTTTGATGCGGTGATCTCCCGGGCCTTCGCTTCACTGCAGGATATGATCCACTGGACCGATCATCTGTGCGCAGAGCAGGGTATTTTTCTTGCAATGAAAGGCATGTATCCTGTTGAAGAGCTTGAACAATTACCCGAGTCCATCCAACTTCGCCAGAGTATTCCGCTACAGGTACCCGGTACCGACGGTGAGCGGCATCTGCTGATTTTAGGGAGATCCTGATCGTGGCTAAGATATTAACCATTACAAACCAGAAGGGCGGCGTGGGCAAAACAACCACCTGCGTCAATCTGGCAGCATCACTGGCGGCTACCAAGAAACGGGTGCTGATGGTTGATATGGATCCTCAGGGTAACGCGACGATGGGCAGTGGTGTTGATAAACACCACCTGAAAAATTCAGTTTATGAAGTCCTGACCGGTGATGCTTCCATTGAAGAGGCGATCATTAAAAAAACGCCGGCGGGTTATGATCTGGTGGGCTCCAACGGCGACCTGACCGCTGCGGAAGTGGAATTGCTCCAACTGCCCCGGCGGGAATTCCGCATGAAGATGGCGCTGGAGAGCGTTGCCGATAACTATGACTTTGTGCTGATCGATAATCCGCCGTCCCTCAACCTGCTGACGGTGAATGCCCTGGCCGCTTCCAGCGGTGTAATCATTCCGATGCAGTGTGAGTATTACGCTCTGGAAGGGATCAGTGCTCTGATCGGTACGGTCAATAAAATTAATAAGCGTCTCAATCCATCACTCAGGATCGAAGGGATTCTGCGGACTATGTTTGATCCGCGGATGAGCCTGACCAAGGATGTATCCAATCATCTGGTGGATTACTTCGGTGATCAGGTTTATCGCACCGTAATCCCGCGTAATGTGCGGCTGGCGGAAGCGCCGAGTCACGGCCTGCCGGCGCTGATGTACGATAAAAATTCCCGCGGTTCTGTCGCTTATCTGGCGCTGGCGGGAGAGTTGATCCGGAAGACGGCTCAGGAAGAGAAACAGGCGCAGGCCGAAGCCCAGGAGCTTGCTCCGGAATCTTCATCAGAACATTTATCAGAACAAACACAGGAACAGGAAGGCTGATCAATGACAGCAAAGAAACGCGGCTTGGGCCGTGGTCTGGATGCACTGTTGTCCACCACGACACAATTTGAAGAGGAAGCTGTCGCGCAGGCACAGTCTGAAGGTGGTAACGGTTATCGCATGATGCCGGTTGATCAGATCCAGCGAGGTAAATATCAGCCGCGTCGTGATCTGGAGCCGCAGGCGCTGGAAGAGCTGGCCAATTCGATTAAAGCCCAGGGGGTAATGCAGCCGATCGTTATCCGCCCTGTCTCTGACACGCTGTATGAAATTATCGCCGGTGAGCGTCGCTGGCGGGCCAGCCAGATGGCCGGTCTGGATGAAATTCCTGCTGTGATCCGCGATGTGCCGGATGAAGCGGCGATTGCAATGGCGCTGATTGAGAATATCCAGCGGGAAAACCTCAACCCGATGGAAGAAGCCATTGCGCTGGAGCGCCTGAAGAACGAATTTGAACTGACTCAGCAGGAAGTGGCTGATGCGGTAGGTAAATCCCGTTCCGCGGTGACCAATCTGCTGCGTCTGATGAACCTCACAGATGAGGTGAAGAAGATGCTCGAGTATGGCGATCTGGAGATGGGTCATGCCCGTGCACTGCTGGGGATGGACGGTGAGCAACAGATTGATGCGGCAAAAGAGGTCATCGGTAAGAATCTGTCGGTCCGCCAGACGGAAGATCTTGTACGTAAGCTGCAGCAGAAACAGGAAGCGCCGGTAAAACAACCCGTGAAACCTGATCCGTTACTGAAAGATATCTCTGAATCGCTGTCCGGACGTCTGAACAGTAAGGTCACCATCAGTGAGAATGCGGCTGGTAAGGGTAAAATTACCATTGCCTATGAAAATCGGGAAAAGTTTGAAGCGATTCTCAAAGCGATTCAGTAAATTCCCTGTTGAATCATCGCGTTAACTGCTACCACAATTTGTGTGTTCTCCGTTCGGAGAACACCACATATACCCCTCATATCCCCGTATCAGGGTAAACACCTACTTTTTGTGTTCTAACCGGCGTAATACAAAAGTGCAAATCGCTCGGAATCGTATTGATGCGGATGCGTTATGCCCCTATAATGCGCAGGCTGTTCAGTAGGCCGACTGCGCTGAATCAGCACTGATGAAGGGGATCAGAGGCACATTACGAGATGACAAACGAACACCAGAAGCTTGGAGTTCATGCTCGTGTTACGCTTCAAAAATTCAAAAAAATCTTCCTGATTCAATTAGTTACGCTGTTCGTTATTGCAGGGCTTTTGCTCTTGCATAGCTTGACTGCGGCTTACTCTGCGCTTTGCGGCGGGGTAGTTTTTCTGCTGCCAAGCTATCTGTTCGCTCGCGGAGTACTGATCCGCAAGGGCAAAGATACGGCCGGCGCAGCGATACGACAGTTGTATGTGAGTGAAATATGGAAAATGGGGATGACCGTCGCACTCTTTACCGCGGTGTTTATCCTGATTCAGCCTCTGAATCCATTTTCCTTATTTGGCACTTATATTGGGCTCCAGCTGGTGGCGTTTACGGCACAGCTGAAGCTGAAATAACAGATTCTTAAAACTTTGATAAGAGAGATAGTAAATGGCTAGCGAAATGACTTCACAAGCCTATATATCCCACCACCTGACGAACTGGACGTTGGGTGTGCATCCGGAGAACGGTCTGAGCTTTGCTGCGACCGCTCAGGAAGCTTCTGAGATGGGATTTTGGGCAATTCACGTCGACACTATGTTGTGGTCTGTGGTTCTGGGTCTGTTGTTCACATGGTTCTTCCGTAAAGTTGCTAAAACAGCAACCTCCGGTGTTCCTGGTTCGGCGCAGAACTTTGTCGAGACCATTATTGAGTTTGTTGAAGACAACGTTAGCAGCATTTTCCACTACAAGAATGCGCTGATTGCACCACTGGCACTGACCATCTTCGTCTGGATCTTCCTGATGAACGCGATGGACCTGGTACCAGTAGACTGGATTCCATTCCTGACTCAGAAGATCGGTGAAGCATTCGGTGCAGATCCTCATCACGTATACATGAAAGTGGTTCCAACCACCGACGTGAACGCGACTCTGGGTATGGCGCTGGCAGTATTTGGTCTGATCGTTTACTACAGCATCAAGATGAAAGGCCTGGGTGGCTTCCTGGGTGAGCTGGCATTCCAGCCACTGGGTAAAATGTTCCTGCCATTCAACCTGTTCCTTGAGGTTGTAGGTCTGCTGGCAAAACCTATCTCTCTGGCTCTGCGACTGTTCGGTAACATGTACGCAGGTGAGATGATCTTTATCCTGATCGCGCTGATGCCTTTCTGGGCTCAGTGGGTACTGTCTGTGCCTTGGGCGATCTTCCACATTCTGGTTATTACGCTGCAGGCGTTTATCTTCATGGTACTGACGATTGTCTATCTGGCCATGTCGCATGAGCACCACTAAGCGTACGGACTGAATAAATTACTTTTTAATTAACTTTCAAACTTAAATCTTAATATTGGAGAAATCTGATGGAACAATCTGTGGTATATCTGGCTGCTGCTCTGATGATGGGTCTGTCTGCTATCGGTGCTGCTGTAGGTATCGGCATGCTGGGCGGTAAATTTCTGGAAGGTGCTGCTCGTCAGCCTGAGCTGGTTCCACTGCTGCGCTCTCAGTTCTTCATCGTAATGGGTCTGGTTGATGCGGTACCTATGATCGGTGTTGGTCTGGGTATGTACCTGCTGTTCGCTGTATAAGACTAGTTTAAGTAGTTTTTGAACGTCTCTAGGGACACCTACTTTTAATTAGTTAGACACTGCGAGGAGTAATGGCGTGAATATCAATCTAACCATCATTGGTCAGATCATTGCATTTGCCTTCTTCGTTGTATTTTGCATGAAGTACGTATGGCCGCCGCTCACAGATGCGCTGGCTGAACGTAAGAAGAAAATTGCAGATGGTCTGGACGCTGCTGACCGCGCTCACCGTGATCTGAAACTGGCTCAGGAAAAAGCCGTTTCTGATATGCGTGCGAGCAAAGAAGAAGCAGCCGCCATCATTGAACAAGCGAATAAGCGAGCTAACCAGATCGTTGACGAAGCTAAAGAGAAAGCACGTGAAGAGGCCGAGCGCCTGGTAGCGGCTGCTCAGGCTGAAATCGATCAGGAAGCTAACCGTGCGAAAGAAGCTCTGCGTGCTCAGGTTGCTGCTCTGGCAGTAGCGGGCGCTGAGAAGATTCTGGAAGCGTCTGTTGACGAAAGTGCGCACGCACAGCTTGTTGAAAAACTAGCTGCTGAGCTTTAAGCGAGGTTTACGATGGCTGAACTTAATACAGTCGCTCGGCCTTATAGCAAAGCCGCTTTTGAGCACGCGGTTGCCAAAGGTAGCCTGGACCAGTGGTCTGAAGTGTTAACAACTGCTGCGGCAGTTGCTCAGCACGAGACTATGCAACTGGTACTGGGCAACCCAGGCCTGACCAGCGAGCAGAAAGCAGAGGCAATGATCTCTGTCTGCGATGAGCAGATGGAAGAGACCAGCAAGAACTTTATCGCTCTGCTGGCAGAAAATCAGCGCCTGGCTTTGTTACCAGAGATCGCTGCGCAGTTTGAACAGTTGAAAGCCAATCAACAGCATTCTGTTGAAGTGAGCGTAACGACTGCCTTTGATCTGGGCGAGCAGCAGCAACAAAAATTAACTCAGGCACTGAGCTCTAAGCTGGGTCGCGAAGTGAGTCTGACCGCAGAGGTGGATAAATCCATCATTGGCGGTGTGATCGTTCGAACCGAAGATCTGGTTATCGACGGCTCTGTTCGTGCTCGACTGGCCAAGCTGGCCGAAGCAATGAATTCCTGAGTGTGAGGATTAAACATGCAGCAACTGAATCCATCTGAGATCAGCGAGATTCTGAAGAGCCGCATCGAGAAGCTTGATGTCTCTTCTGAAGCCCGTAATGAAGGTACTATCGTCAGCGTTTCTGACGGTATCATCCTGATTCACGGCCTGGCTGACGTAATGTACGGGGAAATGATTGAATTCCCTGGCGGTATCTACGGTATGGCGCTTAACCTTGAGCGTGACTCTGTAGGTGCTGTAGTACTGGGTGATTACCAGGGCCTGGTAGAAGGTATGACCGCGCGTTGTACTGGCCGTATCCTGGAAGTACCTGTTGGTCCGGAACTGCAGGGTCGTGTAGTAAACGCCCTGGGTGCTCCGATCGACGGTAAAGGCCCGATCGAAACTAAACTGACTGACGCTGTAGAAAAGGTTGCACCTGGTGTAATCGACCGTCAATCAGTAGACCAGCCAGTACAGACTGGTCTGAAATCTATCGATGCGATGGTACCAATCGGTCGCGGTCAGCGTGAGCTGATCATCGGTGACCGTCAGATTGGTAAATCTGCGATCGCAATCGATGCCATCATCAACCAGAAAGGTACAGGCGTTAAGTGTGTATACGTAGCTGTGGGTCAGAAGCAGTCTACTATCGCTAACGTTGTACGTAAGCTGGAAGAGCACGGCGCAATGGAACACACCATTGTTGTAGCCGCTGGCGCAGCCGATCCTGCAGCGATGCAGTTCCTGGCTCCATACGCTGGTTGTGCAATGGGTGAGTACTACCGTGACCGTGGTGAAGACGCTCTGATCGTATACGATGACCTGACTAAACAGGCATGGGCATACCGTCAGATCTCCCTGCTGCTGCGCCGCCCACCGGGCCGTGAAGCATACCCGGGTGACGTATTCTATCTTCACTCTCGTCTGCTGGAACGTGCTGCACGTGTTAACGCTGACTACGTTGAGAAGTTCACTGACGGCGAAGTTAAGGGCCAGACTGGTTCCCTGACTGCACTGCCTGTGATCGAGACTCAGGGTGGTGACGTATCTGCATTCGTACCAACTAACGTAATCTCTATCACCGACGGTCAGATCTTCCTGGAAACTGACCTGTTCAACTCTGGTGTTCGTCCTGCGATCAACGCAGGTCTGTCTGTATCCCGTGTAGGTGGTGCAGCTCAGACTAAGATCATCAAGAAGCTGGGTGGTGGTGTACGTCTGGCTCTGGCTCAGTACCGTGAGCTGGCAGCGTTCGCTCAGTTCGCATCCGACCTGGATGACGCGACCCGTGCTCAGCTGGAGCATGGTCAGCGTGTAACCGAGCTGATGAAGCAGAAGCAGTACTCCCCAATGTCCGTTGCTGACATGGGTCTGAGTCTGTTCGCAGCGAACGAAGGCTTCCTGAACGACGTTGAGCTGAACAAGATTCTGGACTTTGAATCTGCGCTGATCGCCTACTTCAACAGCGAATACGCTGACACGATGGGCAAGATCAACGAGAGCGGCAACTACAACGACGAGATTGCAGCTCAGTTCAAGGCTGGCATCGAGAAGTTCAAATCTACCCAAGCTTGGTAAGACTCGTTGAGTGGGCCTGTACGCGATGCGGGCAGGCCTTTACTAAGTAAGGTTAAATAGGTGGAACTATGGCAGCCGGAAAAGAGATAAAGACGCAGATAGCAAGCATTCAGAGCACACGTAAGATTACCAGTGCCATGGAAATGGTAGCGGCATCTAAAATGCGTAAAGCTCAGGACCGTATGCAGGCAAGCCGTCCTTACGCGCGGAGCATCCGTGGCGTAATTCAGCACCTGGCGAAGTCCAGCCCTGAATACAAGCATCTGTACATGCAACAGCGCGAAGTAAAGCGTGTCGGTTTCATTGTTGTAGCAACCGACCGTGGTCTTTGTGGTGGCCTGAACGTTAACGCGTTCAAAGCAGCTGTCGCCTCTATGAAGGAGCTCCATGATCAGAATATCGAAATCGATATCTGTGCACTGGGTTCCAAGGCGGTATCTTTCTTCAAATCATATGGCGGTAACGTCACTGCAGCGAAGACTGGTCTGGGTGACCAGCCGGAAGCAGCCGATCTGATCGGTTCAGTGAAAGTGATGCTGGATGCTTATGACGAAGGTACCCTGGACAAGCTGTACGTGGTGTCTAACGAATTCGTTAACACCATGACACAGGCACCAAAGGTAGATCAGATCCTACCGCTGAAAGCAGAAGACGATGATGACCGTCTCAGCCATCACTGGGATTACATCTACGAGCCAGACGCTAAAGAGCTGTTGAACAGCTTGCTGGTTCGTTACATTGAGTCCCTGGTGTATCAGGCGGTGGTTGAGAACAATGCCTGTGAACAGGCAGCACGAATGCTGGCGATGAAGAACGCAACTGACAACGCCGGCAACCTTATTGATGAGCTGCAGATGGTTTACAACAAAGCTCGTCAGGCAGCGATCACTCAGGAAATTTCCGAGATCGTAAGTGGTGCTGCTGCTGTATAAGGCAGTGAACAGGTTTAAATTAAGAGGATCCGAACATGAGTAGCGGACGTATTGTTCAGATCATCGGTGCGGTAGTTGACGTGGAATTCCCACGTGACAATGTACCGAAGGTCTATGATGCACTGACCGTTGAGAGCAAAGGTCTGACACTGGAAGTTCAGCAGCAGCTGGGTGACGGTGTTGTACGTGCAATCGCTATGGGTCAGACCGAAGGTGTTAGCCGTGGTCTGGAAGTAGCAAACACTGGTGCGCCAGTTTCTGTACCTGTAGGTACAGCGACTCTGGGTCGTATCATGGATGTATTGGGTAACCCAATCGATGAGTGTGGTGAGATCGGTGAAGAAGAGCGTATGCCTATCCACCGTGAAGCACCTTCCTATGCTGACCAGGCAGCTTCTAACGAGCTGCTGGAAACCGGCATCAAGGTAATCGATCTGGTATGCCCATTCGCGAAGGGTGGTAAAGTTGGTCTGTTCGGTGGTGCCGGTGTAGGTAAAACCGTAAACATGATGGAACTGATCCGTAACATCGCGATCGAGCACTCTGGCTTCTCCGTATTCGCGGGTGTAGGTGAGCGTACTCGTGAAGGTAACGACTTCTACTACGAGATGAAAGAATCCAACGTACTGGATAAAGTATCTCTGGTATACGGTCAGATGAATGAGCCTCCGGGTAACCGTCTGCGTGTAGCGCTGACTGGCCTGACGATGGCTGAAAAATTCCGTGACGAAGGCCGTGACGTACTGTTGTTCGTAGACAACATCTACCGTTACACCCTGGCGGGTACTGAGGTATCTGCACTGCTGGGTCGTATGCCTTCTGCAGTAGGTTACCAGCCTACACTGGCGGAAGAGATGGGTGTACTGCAGGAGCGAATCACGTCTACTAAGACCGGTTCCATCACCTCCATTCAGGCAGTATACGTACCTGCGGATGACTTGACTGACCCATCCCCAGCGACCACCTTCTCCCACCTGGATGCGACTGTAGTACTGTCTCGTCAGATCGCCGAGCTGGGTATCTACCCTGCGGTAGACCCACTGGATTCCACCTCTCGTCAGCTGGATCCACTGGTAATCGGTCAGGAGCACTACGACATCGCTCGTAACGTACAGGGTGTTCTGCAGCGCTATAAAGAGCTGAAAGACATCATTGCGATCCTGGGTATGGACGAACTGTCTGAAGAAGACAAGCAGGTTGTAAGCCGTGCTCGTAAGATTCAGCGTTTCCTGTCTCAGCCATTCTTCGTAGCAGAAGTATTCACCGGTTCTCCAGGTAAGTACGTTTCTCTGAAAGACACCATCTCTGGCTTCAAGGGTATCCTGGACGGTCAGTACGATGAGCTGCCAGAGCAGGCGTTCTACATGGTTGGCGGTATCGACGAAGCAGTAGAGAAAGCTAAGAGCATGTAATTGCTCTTAGTTAACCTTCTATAAAGGATAACAACATGGCTATGACTGTTCATTGTGACATCGTAAGTGCAGAAGAAGAGATCTTCTCTGGTCTTATCGAGTTCGTTTCAGTGACAGGTAGCCTGGGTGACCTGGGTGTTTACCCGGGTCACGCTCCGCTTCTGTCGGAACTGAAACCAGGTCCTGTTGAGCTTAAGAAACAGGGTGGTGAGCAGGAAGTTTTCTACGTTTCTGGCGGTTTCATTGAAGTCCAGCCTCACAAAGTCTCTGTCCTGGCGGACGTTGCACTGCGTGCAGGCGACATGAATGAAGCATCTGCTGAAGAAGCTAAGAAAGCCGCTGAACATGCAATGGCTGATCAGAGCAGCGAACTGGATTACTCCCGTGCCGCTTCTCAGTTGGCTGAGGCTGCAGCGCAACTGCGTACTATTCAGCAGATCCGTAAGAAACTGGGTAAATAATCCCGTCTTACTGATTGCTACTCGAATAAAAAGGCGACCGTTAGGTCGCTTTTTTTTTGCAAAAAAAAAGCGCGTGGCTAGAACGGAAGGCGAAGCCTTCCTTGCTCGACCGGTGAGCAAAGCTCACCTCGCTAGTAGCTCGAAAAAGCAGAAAGCACGACTGTAGTTTAAAGGTGTATTGTAGCGAGGCACGTCCTCGTGCCGATAAGGGGTTAAGTAATCCGTGGCTAGAACGTCTCGCAAGCGAGACTCGCTCGACGCAGCAAAGCTGCTTGCTAGACGTGGCTAAAGCCACTTGCTAGAAAAAGCGGGAAATACTGCGGAGTTAGAAATTGCTGTGTAGCGAGGCACGTCCCCGTGCCGATAAGGGATTAGGTCATTCGTGGCTAGAACGTCTCGCAAGCGAGACTCGTTCGACGCAGCAGAGCTGCTTGCTAGACGTGGCTAAAGCCACTTGCTAGAAAAAGCGGGATGTACCGCGGAGTTTGAAATTGTTATGTAGTGAGGCACGTCCCCGTGCCGATCAGAGATTAGGTTATTCGTGGCTCGAACGTTTCGATAGCGAGACTTGTTTGACGCAGCAGAGCTGCTTGCTAGATATGGTTAAAGGCACTTACTGGAAAGCCGATGTGCTAATTTGAGGCTTCAATTTTTTGTCGTCAGATCATGAGGTTTTGGAAGAAAAATACTTTCTGTAACGCTTAAACAGATAAGCTACAGCCAAAGCGCCAAAAAAACCTGCAAAGCCGAATGGATCTTCATCAGCTGAAGGCTCTATATACCATGCGATAAAGAATACAGCAGACATAGCGATCACTGATAAAGCGATTATGTCACCAAATATCCCTCTGATTTTAGAAGAGGCTAAGCATGCTCCAGCTATCAAGAAGCAAAAAAGAGAAGGTAGAGCATTTACGAAGCCAAGTTCTGGTCTTGGGGGATCAAAGAACATTGGTATCAGCATTAATCCAAAAATTATCGATAAGATACCGATTATGCTTCTGGAGCCTCGGCCTAATGCTAAGAAGTTCTCTTCTTCTTGAATAGTATTCTTATGGCCCCCATCGGAAAGATCTTCGAAAGATAGCGAATGCTGCTCACACAAGGTTGAAGAGCCAGTCCCCCAATTTATCGTAATTTCCTTATTACATACATCGCATTTCATTATTGGTCCCTATGCAAGTTCAGCGTTCGTAAGCTGAAACTATATGGTTAAAGAGCATTATTGTCTCAAGAAACAAGAGCGAGTAGGGTGCGTTTTAACGCACCGGATATAGCATTCATTTTTGGGCTGCATATTTGAGCTTGAATGTATCAACAAACAAAGAAATCATTGTTCGCCACTCGCCACTCGCCACTCGCCACTCGCCACTCGCCACTCGCCACTCGCCACTCGCCACTCGCCACTCGCCACTCGCCACTTAAATTTTGTCGGCACGAGGGTGTGCCTCACTACATAGCCATTTCAAGTTCCGCAGTATATCCCGCTTTTTCGAGCTACTAGCAAGGTGAGCTTCGCTCACCGGTCGAGCAAGGAAGGCTCTGCCTTCCGTTCTAGCAACTGCTTTTACAACAACCCCCATAGCGTATTAAAAATAATCTGCTGCGCGGCGGCGACTTCCTTCGATTCGATAACTACAGCGGTGGGATAGTTAGCAGACGCCAGAGAGATAATGGCGCACTTGGGAGGATATACCGCGATATAGGCAGCATCGACCTTACCTTCGGTTTTAATCCACTTACGGGCGCTGAGCTCTGCGTCTTCACCGCCGTCTCCAATTGCTATTACATCGACCGCGATGCCTTTCTGAATCCGTTGAGCGGTAAAGTTCGGGAAGGGGCGGTAGAGGTGTTCCCGGATCGGTTTGGAAGAAAATACCGAGTAACGTTTTTCATCCTGGCGGGCGACGGTGCTGAGGATATCCCGCAGCACGAATTCGATGCCACTGTCGCCTTCGTAATAGCTCACATTGGCGGTATTAAAGTCCGGCATCAGATGATGCATATCGGGAATCACCCGGGTCTTTAGCTGGTCAATGGCGCTGTTCAGCGATTCCCTGCGTTCCTCAGCCAGTTGCAGCAGGATGTCAGGCTCTCTGGCGCTGAACAGGCGACGTTTGCCTTTCGGTAAGTAGGTAACAATACCTTTATGCTGCATCTGCTTCAGGCAGTCGTAGGTTGTACCTCGGTTGATGCCTGCTTTTTCAGCGATACTGCGGATAGCACTCGGACCAAGTTCCAGCAGAGCGCGGTAGATTCTGATCTCCCGTCGCTCCAGACCTAACAGTTCAAAAATTTCATCATTCATTTTGTCAATTTTTCTCTGACAATTTGTATTGCATCTCTGCTCAGTTCAATTAAAGTTCGTTCAAATTAAAAGTTATGTCAACAGATTGCTGCCACAGGCGGTGGCGCGCTGAACAAATCTCAAGGATGCCCCGATTTTGAATACCCTCGATATCGTAATTCTGGCTGCCGGACAGGGCAGCCGCATGAAATCTTCTCTTCCAAAGGTATTGCACACCATCGGCGGTAAACCGATGCTTCAGCATGTGATTGATGCCGCTGCAGAGCTCAATAACAGTCAGACGCACGTGGTGACCGGCCACGGTGCAGAGCAGGTCGAAACCGCTCTGGCCGGTCAACCGGTCAAATTCGCGCTGCAGGCAGAGCAGTTGGGTACCGGACACGCGGTGGCTCAGGCGATGCCTGAAGTGTCTTCTGACAGTGTAGTGCTGGTGTTATACGGCGATGTGCCACTGACCCGTACCGAAACAATGGCTGAGCTTGTCGCTATTGCAGAGCGCGGGCAGTTCGGATTGCTGACTGTTAATCTGGAAGATCCAACCGGATATGGCCGTATTGTGCGCTCCGATGTTGGCGATGTGGTAGCGATAGTCGAGCATAAAGATGCTAATCCTGAGCAATTGGCTATTACCGAGGTTAACACTGGCATTCTGTCGGTACCGGCAGCGTTGCTGCAGGAGTGGATTCCACAGCTGTCTTCCAACAATGCTCAGGGCGAATACTATCTGACCGATATTATTGCGATGGCTGCAGAGCAGGGTGTCAGTATTAAAGCGATTCAGCCAGCTACCGAGCAGGAAGTGCAGGGAGTGAATAACCGTCTGCAACAGGCCGAGCTGGAACGCTGGTATCAGCGTCAGCAAGCTGAGCGCCTGATGGTTGAAGGCGTGAGCCTGGCAGATCCTGCGCGTCTGGATATCCGTGGTGAAGTCAGCGTAGGTCATGACGTTCAGATCGATGTCAATGTGATCCTGGAAGGTCAGGTGACCATTGGCGATAACGTCATCATTGAATCGAACTGCATTATTCGCGACTCCGTGATCGGCTCCGGTAGCCATATCAAGGCGAATTCCCTGCTGGAAGAAGCGCAGTTGGCAGAACAGTGCGATGTTGGTCCATACGCCCGCCTGCGTCCCGGTAGTCAGTTGGCGGTGAAAGCGAAAGTCGGCAACTTTGTAGAGACTAAGAAAGCGCTGATCGGTGAAGGCAGTAAGGTTAACCATCTGACCTATATCGGTGATGCTGAGATCGGTACCGGCGTGAATGTCGGGGCTGGTACGATTACCTGCAACTACGACGGTGTGAATAAGTCTAAAACAGTGATCGGTGACGGTGCCTTTATCGGCTCTAACAGCTCACTGGTAGCGCCGGTTAATGTCGGTGCCGGTGCCACTGTGGGAGCTGGCTCGACCATCAGTAAGGATGTTGCAGACGATCAGCTGGCGGTGACCCGCGCTAAGCAGGCGAATATTAATAACTGGCAGCGTCCGACTAAGAAAGACCCTCAGAAGGGCTAAGGAGAGGCAATTATGTGTGGAATCGTTGGCGCAATTGCCGGACGTAATGTTTCAGCTATTTTGCTGGAAGGCCTGAAACGCCTTGAATACCGGGGCTATGACTCTGCTGGGATGGCAGTTTATAACGCTGAAGACCAGCAGCTCGGTCACCTGAAGCGACTGGGTAAAGTTGCCGAGCTGGATGGCGCGCTGCAGGAGCAGGCGCTGCCAGGATCATTGGGTATCGCCCACACCCGCTGGGCGACTCACGGTAAACCGGAACAGCGTAATGCTCACCCGCATATCTCTGCTGACCGTATCGCTATCGTGCATAACGGCATTATCGAAAACTACGCCAGACTGAAAGAGCAGCTAATCGCTGAAGGTTATGAGTTTCTGTCGGACACTGACACCGAAGTTGTCACCCACATGATTCATCGCGAAGTGGTTGGCGGCAGCTCCCTTGAACAGGCCCTGAAAAACACCGTTAAGCAGCTCGATGGTGCTTATGCGCTGGCGGTAATCGATCAACAGCAGCCGGATCGTATGCTGGCGACCCGGATGGGCAGCCCTCTGGTTATTGGTGTCGGCGTAGAAGAGAACTTTATCGCCTCTGATCCGCTGGCATTGCTGCAGGTAACGGACCGTTTTATCTACCTGGAAGAGGGCGATATGGCCCTGATCAGCCAGGGACAGATCGCTATTGAAGATGCCTCCGGCAATCTGGCTGTGCGGGAAGTAAAACAGTTTGAGCATGGTCACGATGCCGCGGATAAAGGTGAATACCGTCATTACATGATGAAAGAGATCTGTGAGCAGCCACAGGTTATTCGCAATGTACTGGAAGGTCGCATTCATCAGGGCCGGGTACTGGAGCAGATCTTTGGTGCCGGCGCAGATGAGTTGTTTGATCAGGTAAGCTGTATACAGATCGTCGCTTGCGGTACCAGCTATAACGCCGGAGTCGTCGCCCGCTACTGGATTGAGAAGCTTGCCGGGATTCCCTGCATGGTGGAAGTGGCCAGTGAGTTCCGCTACCGCAAAACGGTATGCCTGCCGGGCACGTTGTTCGTCACTATTTCCCAGTCTGGTGAAACTGCTGATACCCTGGCGGCTCTGCGCGAGGCAAAAGATGCAGGTTATCTGGCATCGTTGGCGATCTGTAACGTACCGGGCAGTTCACTGGTACGCGAATCGGATCTGTCACTGATGACCAATGCCGGTCCTGAGATCGGTGTAGCATCGACGAAAGCCTTTACCAGCCAGTTGGTCGCACTGATGCTGACAACCCTGATTCTGGCCCGCCGTCATGGCTTTGAGGGGGAAGAGGAAATCGTTGCTCAGTTGCAGCAACTGCCGGAACTTTCTGAGCAGGCGCTAGCGCTGGATGAGCAGATTCAGCAGATGTCGGAGAGCTTTGTCGATAAGCACCATACTCTGTTCCTTGGCCGCGGTACCATCTACCCGGTTGCTGTCGAGGGGGCGTTGAAGCTTAAAGAGATTTCCTATATCCATGCTGAGGCTTATCCTGCCGGAGAGCTCAAGCATGGTCCTCTGGCACTGGTGGATGAGAACATGCCAGTGGTGGCGGTAGCGCCGAATAATGATCTGCTGGAAAAGTTGCAGGCGAATCTGGAAGAGGTCCGCGCTCGTGGCGGCAAACTGTTCCTGTTTGCCGATTCCCGGGCAGAGGTAAAACCGGGTGATGATCTGCAATTGATCACACTGCCGGATGTGCCTACTGTGATGGCGCCAATTATCTATTCCATTCCACTGCAGTTGCTGTCCTACTATGTCGCTGTACTGAAAGGAACCGATGTCGACCAGCCACGAAATCTGGCTAAGTCGGTAACCGTGGAATAATCCCGGCTAATACGTCTCTGATAAAAGCCTGCCCGAACACCGGCAGGCTTTTTGTTTTCAGCCCTAAACCACCTACTTCAGTAGGTGGTTATCAGCAATTTGGGCTTTGCCCGAATACCTACCCATGTTAGAAGCCGCAGCGATTTTTAGCGAAGTCGTGAGGAAACTAACATGAGTAAGT
>JAOXSA010000520.1 GCA_025800245.1 Amphritea sp.
ATGACTGGATCATCCGGAGAGTCGTAACTGCAGATCTGAAATGGTGATACAGGGACAAGCTCCCGGGTCTGGTAAGACTGGACAATAAGTTCCTGGGCGGCGGATACGGAGTCAATTTTAGCCAGTACCTGGTAAGGCGCGCCACGGCAAAGTAAGCGTCGATTATCCCTGTAGTAATCTGCATCCAGATAGATCTGATCGCCGACTCTTATCTCTCTCCAGAGAAAGTCAGCTTCCAGTATCAAATCAGCTTGGTCCTGGTGATACATAATTTCCCGCCATGTACATTGAAAATACCAGACTGAAACGGCTGTGTGTTTCAGGCCTGTACAATGTTATGACGTATGGCGATATGTACAAGTTCAGAATTATTGTTAATACCCAGTTTGCGCAGGATATTGGCCCGGTGTGCGTGAACGGTTTTCGGGCTGAGGAACATCTTTTCAGCGATCTGCGCTACAGGTTGCCCCTGAGCCAGACAGGAAAAGATCTGGAATTCACGTTTGGTCAGCTTGCTGAATGGTGAGCTGCTGTCTGAAGCGCAGGGATCAAGAAGCTCGCGGATGCTTTCAGCAAAGTATGTGCGCCCTTCTGAGACCTCAAATACCGCTTTAATGAGCTCATCGGGGGCGCAGCGCTTAGTCAGATAGCCGGAAGCGCCAGCCTGGACAACATGGGCCGGAAACGGTTCGCTTTCCATTACAGTAAGAACAAGAACCCGCGCTTCAGGGTCTTTGGAGCGTATAGTGCGAATCGCTTCCAGGCCACCATAGGTTTGCAGACCTTCGGATTCGTTATTATCGGTGGGCATTGAGAGGTCCATAATCACAATGTCAGGATTATGGGTCTGATACTGATCTACGGCTTCCTGGCCACTGCTTGCTTCGGCGATGATATCAATACGCGGGTCGTTATCCAGCAGGCGCTGAAAGCCCGCACGAACAACCGGATGATCATCAACAAGCAAGACTCTGATGTTGTCACTCATACAATGATTAGGTCCATCTGAATTTGTACTGATGATAATCAGTTTAAGGTCAGATGGCTATTATTCTGGACAACATCTGTATGAAAAATGCTACAGGGTGGTTATTTATCAGTCATCTGATTCCAGCAGGGAATCCGCGCCCCGATAAACACCATGAGTGTTAACATCCAGTGCCACTGCCGGAGAAACATCTTCAGCATTCACGACAACGGGCATGGCAACCAGCTCATCACTGTAGCCAATCAGTTGAATGCCCTCTTTCTTGCAATGTGCGAGCACTTTTTCAAGCGCGCGAACCACCGCAGTCTGACGCGTACTCAGATGGCTGTCACTGGGCATATCCTCTTCAGGCTTTTTGCTGGTAACCTGGCGTATCGCGTAACCCTGTTCATCGACGAGCTGCAGAGTAATGCCGGTGATTTTCTCTTTCACCAGCACTACCTTGGCCAGGCTAAAGACCGCTTCATCGGTGCAGCAAACGGATCCGTCAGTATCGCACTCACGAATTCCTTCGAGAATTTCTTCGTACGACGCGCCTCGGTCTAAGTAGGTATCCATAGTATATATATCAATAAGTTACTTTGAATTGGTCAGATCTTTCATTAACTGATGCAAACGATCAATCTCCTGCTGCTTTTCCTGCAGTCTGATCTGTAGCAAGGCCTGATCAGAGTCTGCAGACTTTACCGCCTGCTGCTCGAGATCCCGATAGCGGGCATCCTGCTGACTGATGACAAGCTGCAGCTCATGCTTGTCTTTCATGGCCAGCCGTTCAGTTTCGAACAGTGAGTCGCGCAGCTGCTGGTTTTCTTTCAGCAGGCTCTGATTATGCTGGTTAATGCGTTCACATTCACCCTCAAGATACTGATTTTTATGCTGATACTCGAGTAATTCGTGACTTGAAACCGTCGATGCGCCGCTTCCAACCTGCTCCAGGGCTAGCTCGGCCTCTTTCACCTTGCGTTTCAGTTCACGGTTTTCGGAGTGAAGGTGGAACTCTTTTTCCTCATTGCGGCGCCCAGTCTGCTGCAGGTCCTGAATCTGATGGCGGTACTCTTCGTTTTCACTCATGAGCCGCTCTGTGACCTGCTGCATTCGCTGCAGATCTTCCCGGTTGTTACGGGTTTGACTATCCAGCTCGGCTTTAAGCTGAGTGAAACGGGATTCAAGAGACTGGCGCTGCTCAATAAGCTGGTTATCGGCGTAGGCAAGTGCCTGTTGCCAAAGAGTGCTGGCGCAATCGAATATCGGCTCAGGGATCTCTGGCCGCTGGCGTTCGCTGAAAAGACGCTCTCCGAGTGATTTCCACCAGTCATTGAGCGCTTTGTTTATTGTCGTCAGGCTGCCGCTGCCCAGCAAGTTACGGACATTCTGCTGTGTCGGTCGATGACCTTCAGCCAGTAATTTGTCAGCAGCCTCGAAAACCTTGTCGTAGGTGGATCTGTTGTCGGTCATATAGATATTAATAATACATAGTACATATTAAATATCTTAGCATGGCAGAGAGTGACAAATACAGAAGCTACTTGTCTAAGGTTTTAAATACGGAACAATTACGACCTGTTAGCACTCTAACCTACTCATTTGATTTGTTTTTTCAGGATTGCGTC
This sequence comes from Amphritea sp., assembly GCA_025800245.1. GTDB lineage: Bacteria > Pseudomonadota > Gammaproteobacteria > Pseudomonadales > Balneatricaceae > Amphritea. Next base: position 2,599 of record JAOXSA010000520.1, read on the forward strand.
TTATGCTGAAACAGTAATAGCTGCAATCGAGGGGGCATAGAATGGCTATCAGAGTTGCAATAAATGGCTATGGGCGTATCGGTCGGAACATCCTCAGGGCGCTGTATGAGTCCGGCAGAAACAAAGAGATCACTGTTGTGGCGATCAATGATCTGGGAGATAGCAAGGTCAACGCGCATCTCACCAAGTTCGACAGTGTGCACGGCCAGTTCAATTACGATGTACGCGCAACTGAAGGGGCTATGACGGTTGCCGGCGACGACATCAGAATCCTCAGCGAACCCGATCCTCACGCCCTGCCCTGGGATTCTCTGGATATCGATATTGTTTACGAGTGTACCGGACGTTTCGCCAGTCGGGAGGCGGCCAGCGTGCATCTTGAGCAGGGAGCTAAGCGGGTATTGGTTTCAGCACCGGCCAAGGATGCTGATGCAACCATTGTTTATGGTGTTAACCACGAGATCCTGACCCCTGATCATAAGGTGATATCGAACGCTTCCTGTACCACAAATTGCCTGGCACCAGTTGCGAAGATTCTCAATGAAGCGATCGGGATTGAAGAAGGCATTATGACTACCATCCATGCCTATACCAATGATCAGCACCTGTCTGATGTTTACAGCGATGATATCTATCGCGCCCGAGCGGCAACCCTGTCGATGATTCCTACCCGCACCGGGGCTGCAGAAGCGGTGGGCCTGGTTATGCCTGAATTACAAGGCAGGCTTACAGGTCTTGCTGTGCGCGTACCGACAGCCAATGTATCGCTTGTAGATCTTTGTATCACACCTGGCAGACCGACCAGTGTTGAGGAAATTAATCAGCTGATGCTGGAAGCCTCCAGAGGGCTGCTTGAGGGTATTCTGGAATACAATGAGCTGCCACTCGTGTCGGTGGACTTTAATCATCATTCAGCCTCATCAATATTCGACAGCACGCAGACCCGGGTGATGGGCAGTATGGTGAAAGTGTTTTCCTGGTATGACAATGAGTGGGGCTTTTCAAACCGCATGCTGGACACCACTCTGGCCCTGTTTCGGAATAGCTGAGTAATTACATTGAGAACCCCCTGCATGTGCAGCATGCAGGGATTTTTACCCGATTATTAATATTGTGCCCTCAAAATGAGCACTTGCTCAGTTTGAAGCGCAGAATTCAGCATAGAATGAAACAGGTTAATAGAAGCCTTGAAGTAATGGATTGTGGCTGCCTATGCTGTTTACTAATAAGAATCTTATCTATGTACTATCTGTCCTGTGCACCGGCGTGGCTGCAGGCGTATTCATTCACCAGGCTATAAAACCACCCGCAGAACAGCACGCATCAACCTCACCACCCTCCTACGATAACCTATCCGGCAATTCAGCTCTGAGTTCAGCGATCAGCCCTCTGCCTCTGACAATTGATATCGACGAGGATAAGGCCGCACTTGGGGAGCAGTTGTTTCATGACGTAAGACTGTCCGCCGATAACACCGTATCCTGCGCCACCTGCCACAACCTGTCTGCCGGAGGTACAGTCCCGCAACCGGTTGCGACAGGGGTTCATGGGCGAACAGGGATACGTAATCCGCCGACTGTATTTAACACTGTATTCAGCTTTACCCGTCTCTGGGATGGTCGTTCCATGACCCTCGAAGAGCAGATGAATACTCCGATTCTGAATATTATTGAGATGGGCTCGAACTGGCCAGATCTGCTTAACAAGCTACGCAAGGATGAGGATTATCAGAAGGCATTCAAAGCGTTGTACGGAGAAGGTATATCGCAACAGGATGTTCAGGATGCCATTGCTACATTTGAACGCTCGCTGATCACGCCTAATTCCCGTTTCGATCAATATCTCCGTGGAGACACAGGCATTCTCACGGATGAAGAAAGGGCCGGGTATCAACTGTTTGATGCTTTAGGGTGTATTTCCTGTCATCAGGGAATGAATATTGGCGGCAATCTGTATCAGAAAATCGGTATTTTCAAACCTTATGTCAGCAGCGCGCCACGCAAAGAGATAGATTTCGGGCGTTTTCATATTACCGGCAAAGAGGCGGATAAGTTTGTTTTCAGAGTACCCTCTCTGCGCAATGTGGCTCTGACTGCCCCCTACTTTCATGATGGCTCGGTTGCCACTCTTGATGAAGCGATCAGTCTTATGGGTGAGTATCAGCTCGGTCGGAAGCTGACTGATGCTGAGATCAGCAAACTCAGAGCATTTCTGCACACTCTGACGGGTGAATTCAGAGGCAAGCCATTATGAATGCACGGTATCTGGCAGTTCTGTTTGTCCTGTCGCTGATCGCAGCGGTTACGCTTTCCTCTCTTTCGGTGCGGTATAAGACAGCCAATGATCATAATCAGAGCAGTGTTTCGTCACTGTTCAGACAGCTTAAATTACTCAGCGCTTCTGCGGATCGTGAAATTCTGCAATTACGCACCCGCACTCAAACCAGTTTTGATCAGTTGGCTGGATTAAAGCTTGAGCACGATAATCTGGTTTCACAGCTCGAGGGTGAAATGCAGACCGTCTTCAATGCTCTGGACAGCCAGCGATTACTGGCTCAGTACCGGGTTCTGAGTCGACGCTCAGAGAGCATTATCAGCCAGTTCAAAAGCTCAATCGCTTATACAGAAAATTCGTTTAATTACTCATTTCACCTCACCGATGAGATCCTTGGTGCGCTTGAGCAGCGAGGCAATGAGAAAGCCTGGAATCTGACGCGACAGCTACAGGTTGATGTTCTCCAGCACTTTACCACGCAAGAGACAATCAGTTCGGGATCGATCGATCGAAGCGTTAAGGGAATTCAGTCTCTGCTGCAACAGAACGATGTTGAGCTGATAGAAATGCTGTCAGTGCTTAACCGCCATCTGACCATATTGTTTCAGGGTCAGTCAGAAATTAATGCGGCACTGGCGAATCTGTTTGAGCTTGAGCGGAATAAGGCTCTGGATGACGCGCACGCCCTTTATCTGAACCGGATGACAGATAATCGCCAGAATGAGCTCACTTTTCTGATTGCAGCAATCGCAAGCACCCTGGTATTGCTGCTGACCATCGCATTAGCCATGTATCGCTTTCTACGGCTCAACTCAGAAAAAGAGTCGCTATCGTTCGCGATCAGTGAAAGCGAGGCGTCATTACAGCGCTCAAACACTGAGCTTATGAAGGAGGTTGAGCAGCGGGTAGAAGCCGAGCAAGAGCTGAAAAATGCGGCAATTATGTATGAAAACTGCCCGCTGGGAGTGATTATCTGTGATGCGGATCAGAGAGTAATTACAGCCAATCCGGCTTACGAAAAAATTACCGGGGCTCAGTGCGCCGATATGATAGGTCAGTTACCGGCAATACTCAGCGAAGAGCTTCTGCCTGCAGAGATTCTCAGCAACATAAAACTGGCTATAAAGGCTACCGGTAAGTGGCAGGGTGAGATGCCTGTTATCACTGCCAGAGGCACTGTAATACCGGCGGAAGTGTCTATTATCGCGACCCGCAAAGATAGTCAGCTCAGTCGCTACATCATTATGCTGGCGGATATCAGCGAGCGGAAGAAAAATGAAGACGTGATCTATCAGCAGGCTAACTTCGATGCCCTGACCTTGTTGCCTAACCGGAATTTATTCGATGACCGTGTCGCTCACACACTTGCAGATAGTACGCGGAATCATAAGAAGTTCGCCCTGCTGTTTGTCGATATCGATAACTTCAAGCGGATTAACGATACGCTGGGCCACACAGTGGGTGACGAGCTGCTTCAGATCATTGCCGGCAGGCTTTCTGCTTCTGTGCGTGAGGTAGATACCCTGTCTCGCTTCGGTGGCGATGAATTCGTTCTGGTTATCGAGGATATCAAGGATGTGCTTCAGATAGAGCCGCTGCTGACAAAACTGATACGCTGTATCAGCGAACCGGTCACTGTCAGCTCAGTTCAGCACCCGGCATTGCATGTATCAGGCAGTATCGGCGTGTCAGTATTTCCGGATGATGGTAAAGATCTCTCGACGCTGATCCGGTGTGCCGATATGGCAATGTACAAAGCCAAAGAGCAAGGCAAAAATACCTACTGCTTCTACCAGGAGAAGATGACCGCTGAGGCGCATGAGTATATGGCGCTGGAAACCCAGTTACGCTCGGCGCTGGGTAATGCGGAGTTGTTTCTTGCGTATCAGCCGATCTACACACTGAAAGGCTATACGGCGGATTCTGTTGAAGCGCTGATTCGCTGGCGGACATCTGCCGGAGAGCTTATCACTCCGGACCGCTTCATCCCGGTTGCTGAGGATTCCGGCATGATTATTGGTATAGGTGAATGGGTCCTGCGGCGCGCCTGTCAGCAACTGGCCCGCTGGCATCAGACTGTCAGTCCGGATATCCGGATAGCGGTCAATATTTCAGTAGTTCAGTTCCGTGATCCGGGTTTTGGTGCAATGCTGAAGCAGGTGATTGAGTACACCGGTATCACCCCGGGATCTTTGATTCTTGAAATTACTGAAAGCCTGTTCCTGGATGATACCGATAACAAAGTTTATCCGCTGCTGACAGAGATACGGGACCTGGGTGTGCTGATCTCGCTGGATGACTTTGGAACTGGCTACGCTTCGCTCAGTTATCTGAAGCGCTTCCCTGTCGATATTATTAAAATTGACCGTAGCTTTATTGCGGATCTTTCTGATGATAAGGACGATGGCTCTCTTGTTGAGGCCATTATCAATATGGCCAGAAGCCTGAATATGGAAGTCGTCGCTGAGGGGGTGGAAACAGCTGAGCAGTTGGAGTGGCTGAAAGCTGCAGGCTGTGACAAAGCGCAGGGCTTTTATTGCAGTCGTCCGGAAGCTGAAGCGGAAATAACGCCGCTGCTGCTTTCAGATCGCCGCATGACGCAATGCGAGTCAGATTAATCTGTTGGTAGAGTTTTTTCAGGCACAAAAAAACCAGCTTTCGCTGGCCTTCTGAGGGTAAGCAATTGGAGCGGAATATCGGGCTCGAACCGACGACCTGAACCTTGGCAAGGTTCCGCTCTACCAACTGAGCTAATTCCGCTTCACTTACCTAGTATAGCTAACTCTTAATTTTTCAATTCAGAGATCAGGCTATAAATGGTGCCCGGAGCCGGACTTGAACCGGCACGCTCTAACGAGCGGGAGATTTTAAGTCTCCTATGTCTACCAATTCCATCATCCGGGCGGAAAATGGAGGCGCGAGTCGGAATCGAACCGGCGTACACGGAGTTGCAGTCCGCTGCATAACCACTCTGCCATCGCGCCTAAGACACATCCCCTCTTACTTAGCAGTTTGGAGCGGAATATCGGGCTCGAACCGACGACCTGAACCTTGGCAAGGTTCCGCTCTACCAACTGAGCTAATTCCGCGTGCTTCGTAAGAAGTGGTGCGTATTATAGACAGCTCTCCTTTTATGTCAACAACTTTTCAGAAGAAAAAAAGCCAATCAGATTAATAAGTTAGAACTGTACAGGGATTGATCAGATATCGTGGGTCAGATCAGGCCAGGCGGCTTTCAGATAAACGTACATTGACCACAGAGTCAGTACGGATGCCAGATACAGGGAAACAATACCCACCCAGGAGACTGTTCCATAAGGTATTGCCCCTAACATCAGGAAGATAGCCAGCATCTGCAACGCTGTTTTGGCTTTACCAATCTGTGACACGGCGATATTGGCACGTTTACCGAGTTCAGCCATCCATTCGCGCAGTGCTGATATCACAATCTCACGCCCGATAATGATGCCCGCCGGCACGGTAATCCAGAATGTAGAAAATGTATCTACCAGTAATACCAGAGCGGTTGCCACCATCAGCTTGTCTGCCACCGGATCGAGAAATGCGCCGAACGGTGACGTCTGTTCCAGTTTACGAGCCAGATAGCCATCCAGCCAGTCAGTGACGCCCGCCAGGAAAAAAACACCGGCGGCAGCCATCGGTGCCCATGCATACGGCAGATAATAAACAACAACAAAGATTGGAATCAGAACGATACGCATCAGTGTCAGTATATTGGGTATTTTCATTGCGTATCAAAGATCCTGCTGATAAGACTAAAAAAATGATTAAAATGCTGATGTTCATGGATCAGGGTGCAGTGACGCATAGATATCCTCAGCAATTTTGCGGCTTATAGTAGAGACTTTTGCGATTTCTTCAACACTGGCTTTCTCAATCATCTGAATGCCACCAAAATGACGCAGAAGTTCTTTACGGCGTTTAGGCCCTACCCCGGGAATACCTTCCAGTGATGATGTCTTGCGGGCCTTGCCTCGTCGTGCCCTGTGGCCGGTAATAGCAAAGCGATGCGCTTCATCCCGGATGTGCTGAATCAGATGCAGTGCCGGTGAATCACTCCGCAGTACAACCTCTTCACCGCTGTCTGCCATGATCAGTGTTTCCAGACCGGCTTTCCGGTCGCTACCTTTGGCAACGCCAACGATCAGTACATCGGTGACCTGTAGCTCAGTAAGCACGTCAACAGCCTGGGCAACCTGCCCTTTACCACCATCAATCAGGAGAATATCCGGCAGCTTGCCCTCCCCCTTTTTAAGACGGGTGTAACGCCGGGTAAGCGCCTGATGCATAGCCGCGTAATCATCGCCAGCAGTTATGCCTTCAATATTAAAGTGGCGGTAATCGGATTTCAGCGGTCCGTTTCTGTCAAACACCACACAGGATGCCACAGTTGCTTCACCTGAGCTGTGACTGATATCAAAGCACTCAAGCCGCTGAGGGATGCTATCAAGCTGCAGAGCCTCCTGCAGGGCAAGATAGCGGTTATAGATGTTCTTTTTACTGGCCAGATGGCTTTGCAGATTCTGCTCGGCGTTGGTCTGCGCAAGGCGTTGCCAGCCGGCCTTTTCTGACCGGACATTGTGAGCCAGAGTGACTTTTTTACCACAACGTTCTGTCAGCGCTTCTTCCAGGCAGTCTTTGTCTTCGATTTCGATCCGGGTGATCACTGTTGAAGGGATCTCCCGACCAGATCCAAGATACCACTGGGCCAGGAACGCAGAGAGCAGTTCAGCTTCGCTCTCTTCCAGAGACACTTTAGGGTGATAGACCTTACTGCCGATCACTCGCCCACCGCGGACAAATAGCATATGCATGCACACAGCTCCAGACTGAATGGCACAACCGATGACGTCGGCATTGCCGCTCTGACCTGATACATACTGCTGTTCCTGAACCTGCTGTAGGCTGGATATCTGATCCCGGTAGATCGCTGCATTCTCAAAATCGAGCCTCTCTGACGCGCTCTCCATCTGTTGCGCCAGTTCGGTCATGATGGTGCTGTTCTTGCCTTCGAGAAACATCATTGCATGACGGATATCGGTCTGATAGGCATCAGCATCCGGGATGCCGACGCAGGGACCACTGCAGCGTTTAATCTGATACTGCAGGCACGGGCGTGAACGGTTCTTGAAGAAGCTGTCCTCGCACTGCCGAATCCGGAAGACCTTCTGCAGTATGGCCAGACTGTCACGTACGGCATTGCTGCTGGGATAAGGCCCAAAATATTTGCCTTTCTGACGTTTTGCACCACGGTGAAAGCGTACTGCCGGATATTCCTGACTGGTTGATACAAAGATGTAAGGATAGGACTTATCGTCCCGCAACAGGATGTTATAAGGCGGACGGTTCTGCTTGATAAGATTCTGTTCAAGCAGCAGTGCTTCCATCTCGCTGTTTGTGACGGTGACCTGAATGTCAGCAATGCGGCTTACCAGCGCCTGCGTCTTAGGTGTTAGTCCTGTACTGCGGAAGTAACTTGAGACCCTGTTTTTCAGGTTTTTAGCTTTGCCGATGTAGAGAATATCACCCGCCAGATTGTACATCTGATAGATACCCGGACGGCGGGTGAGTCGGGATAAAAACGCTTTGCTGTCAAAGGCGGGTTGTGCGGCCTCGTCGACACGCTGATTCAGCTCTGCAAGGGAGCCGTTGTCCTGTTCGTTACTCATCCGCCTATTCTAACTGCCGGGCGTTAATCCTCAAGAATATTCAATAACTTATTCGCGTCCATGTGAATATGAGTTGCTTCTTTATGAATTTCTTCCAGCTCTTCGCGGGTGGCGTCGGATATACCTGCACCACGGGACAGAGAAACTTCCAGATAGACACCGATTTCTGCGTAATAGTAGAGGCGTGCATCAAAAGTCTGTGCCCGTTTTAACTTGGTCAGTGATATCTGCGCACCGTTCATCAGAATGGTATTGATATCGGATTCACTCATCATCGGATGACGGTCCTGTTCGCTCAGAGACAGTGTGTCGTCTGTGGCTCGGGTTTTCGCGGTCATTGGTTCGCCCAGTCGTAGAAGAATATTCTGTTTGGCTAATACTATAATAAGCTGTAGTGAAAAACGTGCACAATCAAGCCAGAACAAGTAAGGTTTAGCCGTAGCCGGCTTGCGGGCCGGTCATGTTACTGTATGAGCTTTTAAGCACAATGTGAACCATGCTTTGGTCAGAGTCATGATAAGTCCAGCGCTGCAACACCCGCTTGTCAGAGATCTGCAATGGCTGATTAACAGTCCCGAGCTGATCACCCTCCCGTCTGAGTTATCTTCTGCCTGGCTGTTCGATAACCATCACTATACAGACACGCTTGAGCATCTCGATAAACACCCAGAGCTGATACAGCGGGAAATCCGTCAACAGTCCCGCTACAGACTCGGTTTATATTTCGAAGATCTTGTCAGAATCTATCTTAAATACTTTATTCAACCTGTTGAATTAAAAAGTAATGTTCAGGTGTTTCGCGACAAAGCTACCGTCGGGGAATATGACTTCCTGATGCGTTTGAAAGATGGCAGACAGGTACATCTGGAAACCGCGGTGAAGTTTTATCTGTGTACGGAAGCGTCCGGTCCAGGCAGCTACGCAGACTTTATAGGCCCTAACCGTAAGGACTGCCTTGAGTACAAATGGCACCGTCTTATGGAGCATCAACTGGCGTTATCGGAAACCCCGGCAGGTATCGATCAGGCACAGGATGTCGGTCTGGTACCGGATAGCAGAAGCCTGTTATTGAAAGGCTATCTTTTCTACCCATACAGTAACTGGCGTGCAGTGCCTCTCACTGGGGCGATAAACAAGGAACATCTGCGTGGATGGTGGCTGACTGTTTCCGACGCTGAACGACTAGATAACCTGCCCTATCGGTACACAGTACTGATGAAACCCTCCTGGCTTTCAGCCGCTTCTCTGAAGTGGCATTGCACACAGGATCTTTCAGCTCTGCTTGATGATATCAGACAGATCACAACGCCGATGCTGGTCGCACAACTGGCTTATGATCAGAGTATTGGGCTGTGGTGTGAAACCAGTCGGGGATTTATTGTGCCCGATGACTGGAATAACTGATCCGGCTTACAGGGCCTCCCACACTGACAAAAAGGCAATAAAAAAGCAGCCATCAAGGCTGCTTTTTCAAGAAACTGTTGCGCTTACTTAACACGCTGGGTCGCAGCAGCTGCATCTTTCGCAATCGCTTTTTTAAGGTAGTGGAATGCTACGAAGCTACCCACAACCATTGCTGCAACGATTACCATGCTTGGTACGAAAGAGATCATGCTGTACTTATCGGCCATAGAACTGTCCTCATTTATCTCCGCTTTATAATTACGCGGAGTATTTATGTGGTTATTTGTATTTTCTAGTTATAGGGCGCCGATTATAGAGATTTTCTCCTTCAGCTCAATAGTTCTACTGTCTAATATTTAATCTTCCAGACGTTTCACCAGACTGGAGGTATCCCAGCGACCACCGCCCATTTTCTGCACTTCAGCATAGAACTGATCAACCAGTGCAGTCACAGGCAGTTGCGCACCATTACTGCGGGATTCATCCAGCGCAATTCGCAGATCTTTGCGCATCCAGTCAACAGCAAAACCAAACTCAAACTGATCATCAATCATGGTCTGATTGCGATTAACCATCTGCCATGAGCCTGCCGCACCGTGCTGGATCACATCAAATACAGCGGCTGCATCCAGACCTGCTTGTTTGGCGAAGTGCACGCCTTCCGAGAGCCCCTGAACCAGCCCGGCAATACAGATCTGATTCACCATTTTAGCCAACTGACCACTACCCGCTTCACCCAGCAACCGGGCCGATTTAGCGTAGCAGTCAATCACAGGCTCAACCTTATCAAATACAGCCTGCTCACCGCCGATCATAATGCTCAGAACACCGTTTTCAGCGCCAGCCTGACCACCGGAGACCGGAGCATCCATAAAGCCAAAGTCTTTCTCTTTTGCGATCGCTGACAGCTCCCGGGCAACTTCTGCAGAAGAGGTGGTGTGATCCACCAGAATAGCGCCCGCCGCCATCGAGCTGAATACACCGTCTTCACCTGTGACAACCTGGCGAAGATCATCATCATTACCTACACAGGTAAAAATGATCTCGGCGTTTTCTGCAGCCAGTGCCGGTGTTGCAGCACTGTTGCCTTTGTAGGTCGAAGTCCAGTCGCCAGCTTTACTCGCTGTACGGTTATAGACTGTGACTTCGTGACCGGCATTTGCCAGATGGCCTGCCATTGGGAATCCCATCACTCCGAGACCGATAAATGCAACTTTCATGATGTTCTGCACTCCAGATACTATGACTGAACACTGCCATCGAAGACGTAGCCCGATGGACAGACTGTTGATACTATGCAGCCATTCTAAGTCAGCCAGAACTAATGGAACACCCTTATTTCGGAGTAGTCATGCCAGTAATGCATTATTTAAAAAGGCTTTTTACAGGGATTATTACAGTTATCACACTGACACAGCCGGTCACTGCGCTGGCAGAGTCTTTATATGACAAGCTACCGGTCACCACACTTGAAGGGGATGCAGTCGATCTCAATCAGTACAAAGGCCGCCTGGTATTACTTAACTTCTGGGCCACCTGGTGTCCGCCCTGCATTAAAGAGATGCCTTCTATGCAAAGGTTGCAGGATCAGTTCTCTGAACAGGAATTTCAGGTGGTTGCGGTCAACCTGGCTCAGAACGCGACAACCGTTGAAAGTTTTCTGATGGAGCAGGAGTTTGAGTTTACCCTGCCCGTCTATCTGGACGAGAAAGGCCAGGGATTCAAGGACCTTGAGCTACAGGGCATGCCATCAAGTTTCCTGATCGATCAACAGGGACAGATACTGGAAACCATTGTCGGTGGCCGGGAATGGGATGAGCCGAAAACGGTGGAGATCCTGAGATCCTTAGTGAAAAACTGACACAAAAAAGGGGCCACATGGCCCCTTCTCTTTTTTCGTTCTGTCACACTCAGGCAGCGTAAACCTGCTCAGCAGCCTGAATAGCTTTGCCAGTGTTAATATCCGCGCCCATTGAAGCGAGAGTATTTTCCAGCGCAGACAGGCACAGCAATACGTTTTTCTTGTTGCAGGCAGCACCCATCAGACCGATACGCCATACCTTACCTGCCAGAGCTCCCAGGCCTGCACCGATTTCCAGATTGTAGTCCTGCAGCAGGCGACTGCGTACTTCAGCTTCATCAACACCATCAGGAATCATCACTGAATTCAGCTGTGGCAGACGGTATGCCTCTTCCACCAGGAATCCAATCCCCATAGCTTCGAGGCCGGCACGCAATGCATTGTGGTGATACTGATGGCGCGCCCAGGCATTCTCGAGCCCTTCTTCTTCCAGCATCAACAGAGCTTCGTGAAAGGCGTACAGGGAGTTCACAGGGGCTGTATGGTGATAAGCACGTTTTGCGCCGCCACCCCAGTAACCCATGACCAGTTTCTGATCCAGGAACCAGCTCGGTGTTTTCGACTGGCGCTGTTCGACAACCGCCACCGCTTTCTTGCTGAAGCTGATTGGCGAAATGCCCGGCGGGCAGGACAGACACTTCTGAGTACCGGAGTACACCGCATCGATTCCCCAGCCGGCAACGTCCAACTCTGAGCCGCCCAGTGAGGTTACTGTATCGACAATGGTCAGGGCATCGTTGTCCTGGGCAATCTGGCACAGGGCTTTAGCATCGGACATAACACCGGTTGAGGTTTCAGCATGGACAAATGCCAGAATCTTCACATCGCTGTGTTCTTCAAAAGCTGCTTTGACCTTTTCCGGATCGACAGGTTTGCCCCACTCATCCTCAACCATGATCGCCACACCGCCGAAACGCTCGACATTCTCTTTCATGCGACCGCCAAACACACCGTTCTGACAAACGATAACCTTATCACCCGGCTCTACCAGATTGACGAAGCAGGCTTCCATGCCCGCAGAACCTGGAGCGGATACCGGCATGGTCAGCTCACTGTCCGTTCTGAATGCGTATTGCAGCATACCTTTAATCTCATCCATCATGCGGATGAACTCAGGATCAAGGTGGCCAATGGTTGGTCTGGCCAGCGCTGCCAGTACTCGAGGGCTGACATCAGATGGGCCCGGCCCCATCAGAGTACGTACCGGCGGGTGAAACGCGTTAGTCATAGTCTGTCGCTCTTATTAATTGTTGTAATTGGTATAAACAGGCAAGCGGCACTCAGTATCCCCACTGAATGCCGCAAAGAACTGCTGAACAGATCAGCTGTTGTCGGTGCCGACGGTCTGAACGATGGCCATAACCATCTCTGCAGAGTGTTTAGCTGCGACAACCAGGAACTGTTCAAAGGAAAGGTTGGATTCTTTACCGGCAATGTCAGACAGTGCGCGGATCACGATAAACGGAATATCGAACTGGTGGCAGGTCTGAGCAATCGCCGCAGCTTCCATCTCAACGGCTTTCATTGTCGGGAAGTTTTCACGGGTTTTGGCAACGCGTTCAGGGCAATTCATGAAAGAATCGCCTGTTGCGATCAGGCCCTGAACAGTCTTGATACCGTCCATACGTGCAATACAGCCTTCGGCGACGCCGGCCAGATAGTTATCCGGTGTAAAGCCGGCTGGCAGTCCTGGCACCTGGCCTGGCTCGTAACCGAAAATGGTCACATCAACATCGTGGTGGCGTACTTCAGAGGAGATCACCACATCGCCGACATTCAGATCAGATGCAAAGCCGCCGGCTGAACCGGTATTGATCACGCAGGTTGGCTGGAACACCTGCAGCATCAGCGTGGTACCGATAGCCGCATTTACTTTACCGATACCTGATTTCAGTAAAACCACATCGACACCGTGCATTTTGCCGGTGAACAGACTGTATCCTGCAATGCAATGCTCTTCCCGCTGCTCGAGAGTTTCTTTGAGGAGCTCTACTTCCTCATCCATTGCACCGATAATGCCAATTTTAAGTTGTCCGGACTGAGCAGAGAGACGCTCAGAAAATGTGGTGTTATTGCTCATTCAGAGTAATTCCGTGAGTGCCAAAATAGCGATTGAAAAGGAACGCTAAGCATACGCAATTTACGACGATGAACAAATAGTAAAAAGTCGCAAAAACACCAATTAAAGTAAGCTTTTGGAATATTTACTGAAGTATATCAACGTGCCTGCCCTGCTCTCTTATTGCATCAGCCCGCTCGTTGATATAACGCTGAAATTCCGGTTGTGTCCGGTAGTGTTCGCCCAGCACATAATCCAGTGCCGTATTAAAGTGGAAAGCCCTGACATAGGCATCTATGCGAAACTGCTCCTGGCCCTGCTTATCGAGGAGTAACCAGGCGGGATAGTAGCTGATACCCAGTTGCTTAGCCCACTCCCGAGCCTGAACCGTCTGCCCGTCCGGCAACTGAATCAGAGGGTTTACTGAGAGATTTATCCGGTACTGCTGAAAACCGTTAAGCAGATCCTGAGAATCGGAGCGTTCCAGAATATCGCCTTCAAACAACAGGCAGGCTTCGCATTCATCTGTGACAAACTGAATGGCAACAGGTTTGTTACTCCACTCAATTGCAACGGTCAGGATCCCCATCGACTCTGTAGCTACAGGGATAGCTACTTTTTCAGTGCCGTTCAGGATCGCCAACTGCTTCATAAACTGCTGTTTATGGCGGTAGCCATCCAGTCGGAGCTCAGGAGTACCCTCGGCGTCTAGGAAGATCAGTGTTGGGGTGTACTGAATTTTAAGCGCCACTGCGAGCTCTTTTTCAGTCATCTCAGTGCCATCTGGCAGGGTTACCAGGCGATCTCCCCAGAGGTTAAAGGCGATCAGTTGATAGTGTTCCTGCATATAGGCGCTGACTTCAGGATCTCCGAACACCTGAGTAATCAGGTTATAGCAGTACGGACACCCCGCCTGATGATAATAGAGCACCAGTTTTTTATCTTCCTCTGCTGCTTCTTCAAGATCATCACTCAGATCCAGAAAGCTGTCTTTAAACCACTCAGGCTCAGGAATCTCCTGGCCTTTCTCAAGGGCCTGAAGCTTAGTCGTCGCATTAGCAGGCAAAGACAGTACGCCGACACAGAGTAGAAGTGTTAAAGACAGATATCTGAGCATGATTTTCTCCATTAAACCGCTGCTGAAAGATCAGTGTGGCGCAGATTCAGAATCCTGCCAACTTTCCGGCACTGAGGGATACAGTCCATCCCAACCGAACTCCTGAAATAACTGGTCAACCCATGGGGTGACCGGCGCCTGAATCGTCAGTGGCTGCTCTGTGTAGGGATGAATAAACGAAAGTTCACTGGCCATCAGCAATAAGCGATCAAGACCAAAGTGTTCACGGAACAAGGTATTATGACGGCCATCACCGTGTTTGGTATCGCCGACCAATGGGTGAGCGATATGCTTCAGGTGACGGCGAATCTGATGCTTGCGACCGGTCTTCGGTTTAACTTCTACCAGTGAGTAGCGTGCTGCTGGATAGCGTCCGACCGGAATAGGCAGCTCCACAGTGCCCAATCGTTTATAATAAGACACAGCGTCTTTCGCAGGCTTATTCGGGTTGGCCATCTTATCTGCCACCTTATCCAGAATCTCTTTGAGCGGATAATCAATGACCCCTTCTTCTGGTACATAGCCCCGGCAGACGCAGTGATAGGTTTTCTGCACCTGACGCTCAGCAAAGCAGAGATTCATCCGGTGGGCAGCTTCAGAGCTTTTAGCAAACAGCAATACGCCGGAGGTAGGACGATCCAGACGGTGTATGGTGAAGGCTTTGATACCCAGCTGCTCGCGGATCAGCGCGATCGCGTTAGGCGCCCGGCGTTCAATCGGGCTGGGATGAACCAGCAGTCCGGAAGGTTTATCGATTGCAAAATAATGCTCATCTTCAAAGAGCAGCCTGATCGGATACATTGTCTGAAATATCACTCGTTCTTTTACAGGCGGCGGAGCTTATCAGTATTCTGCTCTATTGTCTTTTGAACTCCGCCTGTACTGGTCTGTCAAAGAGGTCTATACGTATAGACATACAGTCTTCAAGGTTGAAAAAACACTGAAAACCTATATATATACTGTATTCGCAAAACTAACGGCGCTAAAGCCTTAAATTTCAGAGGGATAAGATGCGTAATATCGATACAATGACGGCTCGCCCGCAAGAGTCAATCCTGGCGACCAATAAGGTGATTCGAAACACCTATATGCTGCTGGCAATGACGCTGGTCTTCAGTGCTGTCACTGCTGGCATATCTATGGCTATCAATCCTCCGTTCATCATGTATCTGGGCAGTATTCTGGTCAGCTTCGTGATGATCTTTGCACTGAACCGGATGCAGAACAGCGTCTGGGCTCTGCCGATGACCTTTGCCTTTGCCGGCCTGATGGGTTTCGGTCTCGGACCGCTGCTGAACCACTACCTGGCAATGGCTAACGGCGGCCAGATCGTAATGACTGCAATGGGTATGACTGCTGCAACCTTCCTGGGTCTGTCTGCTTATGTACTGACCAGCAAGAAAGACTTCAGCTTCATGGGTGGCTTCCTGGCAGCGGGTTCAATGATCCTGCTGATCGCAATGGTTGCCCTGTTTGTGCTGCCGCTGTTCGGTGTGGATATCGGCGCGATGCACCTGGCATTCTCTGCCGCTGTAGTACTGCTGATGTCCGGTTTCATCCTGTATGACACCAGCAACATCGTTAACGGCACCTACACTAACTACATCATGGCAACTGTGGGCCTGTACCTGAGCATCTATAACCTGTTCGTACACCTGCTGAGCCTGGTCGGTTTCCTTAACGACGACTGATCGATCCCTGTAGCACCTGCTACTGGTACCAGAAAAGCCCTGCAATCTCTGATAAGATTGCGGGGCTTTTCCGTTATATGGATCTGAAAACGTTAAATAAATTATGATTTTTTCCCTCGTGATTACCGGTGCTCCCTATAGCACCCAGTGTGCCGATACCGCGCTACGCTTTGCCCGAAGTGTGCTGCAACAGGGTCATACCCTGCATCGGGTTTTCTTTTATGCCGATGGTGTGCACTCCGGCAGCGCGCTGGCCGCCCCACCCCAGGACGAATTCAATATCCCACAGGCGTGGGCTGAACTGGCCCATGAACACCAGTTGGATCTGGTGGTTTGTATTGCTGCAGCCGTCCGACGTGGCGTGCTGGACAGCAATGAGGCTCGCCGTTATGAGAAAGATGGCCACAATCTGGCGAGCGACTTTACCCTGTCAGGGCTGGGCCAACTGGTTGAAGCCGGTATTGTCTCTGACCGTGTTGTGACTTTCGGAGCCTGATGATGAGCGAACAAAAAAAATCTTTTCTGATTATTAATCGTTGCGCGCCCTACGGTTCCAGTAATGCTCGTGATGCACTGGATGTAGCGCTGACGGTATCTGTTTTTGAGCAGCCTCTGAGCCTGCTTTTTCTGGATGATGGTGTATTGCAGTTACTGCCCGATCATAACCCTGCAGATATTGCGCAGAAGAATCTGTCGGCTAATCTGGCGATGCTGGAGATGTACGATATCGACCAGATCTTTGTCTGTGAAAAAGCCCTGCAGCAACGGGGGCTGACTTCTGAGTCTCTGGGCTTAAAGGCCAGAACACTGAATGCCACTGAAATTGCTGATCTGGTCAGAAAGCATGACCAGGTTCTGAGCTTCTGAACATACACCTTAGACCGATAGCTGAGTAAGCGTTTTATGACACTCCACACCCTGAATAAGACCCCGCACGAAAGTAATGCGTTGCAGGACTGTCTGGCAGCGTTATCTGATGATGATGCACTGCTACTGATCGAGAACGGCGTCTATTGCGCTATGCCAGCTCATGCAGAACTGTTTACCCGATTACCCGGCGGCGTTCAGTGTTATCTGTTACAGGCAGACGTCCAGGCCCGCGGTCTGAACGATCTCAATCCGGAATTTCGTGGCATTGATTATGACGACTTTGTCACCCTTTCCTGCCGTTATGAAAAAGTTGTGAGCTGGTTCTGATGAGTAATATTATCGTTGCAGGCAAACAGATTGAGCTCGATCCGGAGGGCTATCTTCGGGAACTGAGCGACTGGAGTTCCGACGTAGCTGAATATATAGCGCAGCAGGAAGGCATTGAGCTGACCGCTGAGCACTGGGAAATTCTTGAGGTGCTGCGTAACTTTTACCAGCAGTTTGAGATGTCGCCGGCGATGCGCCCCCTGGTAAAGGCGGTTACACGGTCGTTGGGACCCGATAAAGGTAAAAGCATTTATCTGATGTCACTGTTTCCGGGGAGCCCGCCCAAGCTGGCCAGTAAAATTGCCGGGCTACCCAAGCCAACGAACTGCCTTTAATTGTTATCTTTAGTTTGCAGGAGTCACGGATGAAAGTCGCCTTTCTCGGTATAGGCCTGATGGGCCTGCCGATGTCACTTAATCTGCTGAAACAGAATGTCGAACTGACCGTCTGGAACAGAACCCGCAGTAAAGCTGAAGCACTGACCTGGTCTGGTGCAGCAGTGGCTGAAACCCCGTCTGCAGCAGTTGCCGATGCCGATATTGTTATCACAATGTTGGAGAACGGGCCGATTGTTGAGGATGTCTTGTTTAAACAAGCTGGCACTGAAAGCTTCAAGGCAGGCGCAACCGTCATCGATATGAGCTCTATCCCTCCGGAAATGGCTCGGGAGCACGCAGCAAAACTATCCGAGCGTGGCATTAATTATTTGGACGCCCCGGTTTCCGGAGGCACTGTCGGCGCAGAACAGGCAACACTGTCGATCATGGCAGGAGGCGATCAGGCAGTCTTTGATCAATGCAAACCTCTGCTGGAATATCTTGGCAAGGCCACTTATATCGGGCCTGTCGGGGCCGGTCAGCTGGCCAAGTGCGCCAATCAGGCGATTGTTGGCATTACCATTGGTGCTGTTTCAGAAGCTCTGTTACTAGCCGCTGAGGGCGGTGCAAACCCTGAAGCAGTTCGTGAGGCCCTGATGGGTGGTTTTGCCGGTAGCCGGATTCTGGAGCTGCATGGACAGCGGATGATTGACCGCACTTTCAATCCGGGGGCGACATCCCGGGTGCAACTGAAAGACCTACGCACCATTCTGGATACTGCCCGTGATCAGAATATGACTCTGCCACTGGCTCAGCGGACTTATGACCAGTATCTTGAACTGGTCAATAAGGGGTTTGAGGAAGTGGATCACAGTGGCTTATTGCTACAACTGGAATCCATGAACGGTAAAAGACTGAATCAGACACCGACACAGATGCCGGCCCGCAAAGAGGAAAAAACTGATGTCTGATTTTGCAGCCAATCTGAGTATGCTGTTCACGGAATATCCGTTGATTGATCGATTTGCCGCTGCGGCGGCCAGTGGTTTCCGGAAGGTTGAAATTCAGTTTCCCTATGAGCTGTCAATCGCACAGATAAAGGCCGAGCTGGACGAGCATGATCTGCAGCTTATCCTGATTAATGCCCCTGCCGGGGACTGGCCTGCCGGTGAGCGGGGAATCGCCTGCCATCCTGATCGGGTGGCCGATTTTCGTCAGGGACTGGGTCAGGCCATCAATTATGCAGTCGCACTTGGATGCAATAAAATCAACATCTTATCAGGTATATCTCCAGTTGATTATAAAGCTGATGAAGCCGAAAAAACCTTTATTGAAAATCTGAAATTTGCCGCGGATAAACTGCAGCATGCCGATATTCAGCTGGTGGCAGAGGCGATCAATACCCAGGATATTCCGGGCTTTTTTCTGAATCGCTCAGACCAGGCTTTCGCCCTTTTTAAACAGGTAAACCATCCGAATATCCGTTTGCAGTATGACATCTATCACATGCAGATCATGGAAGGAAATATCATCCGCACGCTGCAGGATCATCTCGATCAGATAGGTCATATTCAGTTTGCAGATGTACCTGGAAGGCATGAGCCCCAAACTGGGGAGTTAAACTTCGCCAATATTTTTCAAGCAATTGACGATATGGGATACTCCGGGGAGTTAAGCCTTGAGTATGTACCAGCGACAACGACAGAAGACAGTCTGCGCTGGATGTCAGATACAGTTCAGAGTGAGAAATAAATATGAGTCTTGATGAAGCGGCGAAGCAACTCCAGCAGATCCATGCGCAGCTGGCCAGTGAAGGTGGCGGTAAAGATAAGCACAAAGCCACTGCAGAGCCTCAGGAAGTCTATCGTCAGTGGGCAACGTTTAATATTGCTGATGAACTGTATGCTATCGATGTAATGCAGGTGAAAGAAGTTCTGCGCTTTACCGATATCACCCCGGTACCTGGTGCGCCGAAAGGTGTTCTGGGGATTATCAACCTGCGAGGTAACGTCGTTACAGTAGTCAGCTCACGCACCCTGTTCCATCTGCCTGATCATGAGATTGATCACAATACCCGTATCGTGGTTGTAGAATTCGATGACCAGGAAGTGGTAGGTATTCTGGTTGATGGTGTCGATGAGGTTCTGAACCTGTCTGAGAACGCCACAGAGCGTGCACCAGGTGTTATTCGTGATGACAGCACTCGTCAGTTCGTTCAGGGTGTTTGCTACCGTGAAGAGCAGCTGATTATCCTGCTGGATCTGGATAAGATGCTGTCAGGATTCAAGCAGATGAGTGAAGCCGGCTAATCTATCACCGGCAACTATTGCTTAAGCCCTTATTATTAAAGCCCTGCTTGTCTTCAAGCGGGGCTTTTTTCTTTTCAGCGCTCAACCGATATGGACGGCAACTTTCCGGCTTTGGCGGCCGTGACGGTGCTCCCAGCAGAATACACCCTGCCAGGTACCCAGTAACAACTGACCATCCAGGACCGGAACAGACAGGGATGTAGATGTTAAGGCAGCTTTGATATGAGCCGGCATATCATCTCGTCCCTCAAACACGTGCGTGTAAAGCGGATCGCCTTCGGGCACCAGACGGTTGAGCCAGTTTTCCAGGTCGTGCTGCGCCGATGGATCGGCATTCTCCTGAATCGTCAGGCTGGCGCTGGTATGCTGAATCAGCAGTGTACAGAGACCTTCATCAATCCCGCTCTGCCGGACCAACTGACGTAATTCGCTGGTAAACTCATACAAGCCCTGCCCCCGGGTATTCACCGTCAGAATCTGCACCATAAAAAAGCCCCGCATAACGTTTCAATTATGCGGGGCAGATTAGCAAGTTTTACCGGCTCAGAGTACCCGGTTATTGCTCATAAACTTACTTTCCTGGCTCGGGCCGGTGCCATCGGCATACAGGGTAACGCCGGATTTCAGGCAGATAGACAGATTCATATGAGAATCTTCAGTTGCCTCAGGCAGCAGATGCGCAACAACTGCCTTCTCATCCAGCAACTCCTGTTCAGTAGCAGTCAGCTTCTGACGACTGAATTCATTGATATCCAGCCCCTGAACTATCTGATAACGGCCATAGTTACAGCGTACCGGGAAAGAGAAGAAGATACCTTTCTGGATACCGTAGCTACCGTCACTGACGATCCCCATGCTGACCACTTCACCGGGCTCCGTACCAAGACACCAGTTGTGCATCTGGTCTACGATGGCCTGAGCTGCCGATGCAGCACTGGACAGGCCACGCGCTTTGATGATCTCACTGCCCCGCTCCTGTACCCGTGGAATGAACTTATCCCGATACCAGCCGGTATCGATCTGTCCCATGGCCGGTTCACCGAATACGGTGGCATGATGGAGATCCGGATACTGAGTCGGAGAGTGGTTACCCCAGATGATAATGTTATTGATGTCGCGGGCGGTAACGCCGCACTGACTGGCCAGCATGCCCCGGGCACGGTTGTGGTCCAGACGGGTCAGACAGGTGAACTGAGAAGGACTCAGGTCCGGTGCGTTACGACTGGCGATCAGGGCGTTGGTATTAGCCGGGTTACCGGTAATGAGAACCTTAACATCGCGGTTTGCAAAATCGTTCAGCGCTTTACCCTGACGGGCAAAGATTTCAGCATTAACCTCAAGCAGGTCACGGCGCTCCATACCCGGTCCACGTGGACGGGCTCCCACCAGAAGCGCATAGTGACAGTTCTTGAAGCCATCTTCGACATTGTCGTGCAGTGTAATCGTGTGCAGCAGCGGATACGCGCAGTCTTCCAGCTCCATAGCTACACCGCGCAGGGCTTCCATGGCGTCCGGAATCTCGATCAGCTGTAGAATTACAGGCTGATCCTTGCCCATCATCTCCCCTGCTGCAATCTTGAACAACAGGCTATAGCTGATAGCGCCAGCAGCACCGGTCACGGCAATACGAACGGGTCTTCTCATTGTTATTACCTTTAGTTATATGCTTATATTTAACAATGCTCATACAAAAGTATAAAGCATGGTTATTAGCAATGTAACCGGTACTTGTGTAGGAAATGTGATAACGACGCCTTAAGCCTTTATAACGTCGTTTTAAGAAAACAGCATCACAGTGACCGCTGGTGAGGCTGGCGCAGGAAAACATGATCGGGCATCTGAATCGCTCTGTTCAGTTGCTCGAGCATGGACTGCTTATCCCGCCCCAATACACCTTTAAGCACCAGATAATTGGATGCGTGATCGCTACGGAATATTGTTTTTTCAAGCTCAAGGTAACTGATGAACTGATGCATTTCCTGGAATAGCTGTTGCTGAGACAGAGGTGTGAAGTCTCCTCCGAATCCCTCGACGATCCGCTCTGCCCCATGGCGGGAAAACAACACCAGCGTCGCCAGATAGTCTGGCTGCACAGCGTTAATCAGCTCTGCTGAGCGTCTGGCATGCTGCTCGGAGAAGCGCTCGCCTCCCATACCATTGATCAGCATTACAGAAGTGCGGATACCGGCCTGCTTAGCTTTTAAAAGGCCATCACGGGTAGACTTAAACGTCTCCCCTTTATCGATGCACTGCAGAACCTCATCATCACCACTTTCAGCGCCGACATAGATAAGGGTCAGCCCCAGGGCCTTTAGCTGCTCCAGCTCTCCTACGGACTTGTTTTTAAGATTGCTGGGCAGTGCGTACGCTGATACCCGACTTACTGAAGGCAGATGCTCGCGAATCGCTTCCAGAATGCTTTTAAGCCGTTTAAATGACAGCACCATGGCATCGCCGTCACCCAGAAATACCCGACGTACACCGGAAAGCTGCTGGCCGCACCGCTCAATCTCCGCCAGCAGTTCATCTTCCTTTTTCGGACGGAATTTCTTCTGCGGGTCGATATACATCTCGCAGAAGGTACAACGATTCCAGCTACACCCATTTGTGACCTGCAGTATCAGTGAATTCGCCTCACTGGGCGGTCTGTAAACCGGCTCAATATAACTGACAGGTGGGTGCTGGTAGTACATCGTTATACGCTGGCTTTAGAGAACAGCCGATCGAAGTTCGCGGTGGTGATCTCTGCCACCTCCTCGACTCTGATGCCTTTGAGGTCTGCAATGCACTGGGCAACATCGACCACATACTGAGGCTCATTAGGCTTACCCCGGTTCGGTACTGGCGTCAGATAAGGGGCATCGGTTTCAATCAGCATTTTTTCCAGAGGAATATTACGTACAACGTCACGCAACGGCTCGGCATTGCGGAAAGTAATGATGCCAGAGAAAGAGATCAGGTAATTAAACTCCAGTGCCTGCTGCGCCATTTCCAGGCTTTCAGTAAAACAGTGCAGCACACCACCGACATCAGTATCCGCGTGCTGGCGCAGAATATTGATTGTATCCTCACGCGCTTCACGGGTATGCACGATAACCGGTAGCCGGGTTTCAGCAGAAACCTGAAGGTGGCGGATAAAACTTTCCTGCTGCTGCTCGACGTTATCTTTCTGATAATAGTAATCCAGCCCGGTTTCACCCAGCGCAACGACCTGTTTGTGGCCTGCAAGCCTGAGAAGCTCTGCCGAATCAACCGGTGATTCGTTGACATGCAGAGGATGCACACCAACAGACGCGAAGATATGGTTCTGACCTTCGATACAATCCATCATGGTCGGAAATTGTTCGAGATCGATGGCGACACAGAGCATCCGCTCAACATTGCGGTCTTTGGCGGCATCAAGAACGGATTGCAGGGAGTTATTACGGGCGGATAGGTCCAGCCTGTCCAGATGACAATGAGAATCTACAAACATGAAATGAAGAAAATGAGTTTACATAGTGTTGGTGCGACGCCCGGAATTCAGCAGGGTCGCGATATAGGTTTCGATCTTACCAACCAGCGTAGCATCTTCCTGAGACAGCTGAATGCCGATTCCCGGAATGCGTCCACCCTGCGCTGCCCGAGGAGTAACCCAGATGACTTTACCGGTAACCGGGATCTTGTCATCTTCCTCAATCAGGCTGAGAAGCATAAATACTTCTTCACCCAACTGGTAGGTGCGGTTGGTCGGGATAAACAGCCCACCGTTCTTTACGTAGGGCATATATGACTTATAGAGATCTTCCTTCGTCTCTATCGCCAGTGACAGAATCCCGTGGCTCATACGTGGCACAACAGACATTGGCTTTCCAGCCTCCTTTCATACCGGGTCCGGTTACCTGCTGTCGGTGACCGGCTTATCTCTTCAGTCGATAAGACCTGCTTATTGCCTTAATACTACTACTGATCGCGTATTCCTGTACATGCCTAACGCGGCAGCGAATACCATTCAAACAGGATCTTTTCCATTAACAACTGCTTATTGGGGTTGCGACGGAACATAATATCCCGCCGCGCTTCCTGAACCTGATCGGCCAGCGTATAGAGTTTCCGGGTGCCGGCTTTGCGAGCCACGGCCAACAGCATATTGCGGGCATCACTGTGACGCAGTGCAGACTCCTCATCGCCGGTACCGGCAGTCCGGGCAATATCCACTAACCAACTGTATAACCAGCCTAATACCAGCTCCAGATCTTCCTTATGCAGCTGTTGAGCAATCTCAAGGACGGTTTGACGACCTTTCAGAATATCAGCCAGCCCTTTCAGCACCTTAGCTCGTAATCCCAGCAGGTCGTCCTGCTTATAAGCCAGTGCCTGCAGTGGCGAGTGATGCGCAATGGTTAGCAATTGTTCAGCTTCTTCTGTATCGCACTCCAGCTGGGTTGCGACCCATTGAGCGGCAATCTCTTCAGGAGCAGGAGGCATATCCACCCGCTGACAGCGACTCTTGATCGTTGGCAGCATCTGACCCAGTTTGTGCGTCAGCAGCATCAGCAGCGTGTCTTCACCCGGCTCTTCCAGCATTTTAAGCAGCGCGTTCGCCGCATTAATGTTCATGCTGTCTGCCGGATCGATGATCACAATTCGGTAACCGCCCTGCTGAGCTGTTGAATAGATAAACTCTGTCAGCTCACGAATCTGATCGATCTTGATCGGTTTACCCGCTTCATCTGGCTCCAGAAAAAACAGGTCCGGATGGCCGCCGCTATTGTTCAGTTCACAGCTACGGCAGTGACCGCAAGGCTCACCGTTCTGGGGTGAACGGCACAGCATATAATTGGCCAGCGCCAGGGCAAAACAGGCCTTGCCGAGCCCCTGCGGGCCATTAATCAGTAGTGCATGAGGCAGACGTTGTTGCGCCTGGAGCTCAAGCAGATAACCCCAGCGCTCTTTCAGCCAGGGTAATACCAACGGTTTGTTCTGCCAGATTTCGCTGCTCAATGCTCTGCTCCAATGTCCGGGTCTATTCAGGACTGCTGTAAAAACTGTTCCAGTACAACGCGGATCTGTTCTTGTACCTGGTCAAGTGTACCGGAGGCATCAATCACCGCAAACCGATCCGGCTCTGCGGCAGCTCGTGCCAGATACGCGCTCCGTACCTGTTCAAAAAAGGCCAGTTTCTCATTCTCGAACCTGTCCAGCTCTGCCCGTTGACTGGCTCGTGCCAGGCCAACCTCTACCGGCAGATCAAGCAGAATAGTCAGATCAGGCTGCAGTCCACGCTGCACCATACTTTCAAGTCTTGAGATAAAATCGGTATCCAGGCCCCGACCACCGCCCTGATAGGCGAAAGTAGCATCGGTAAAACGATCACAGAGCACCCATCGACCATTATTGAGTGCCGGTCTGATAACCTGTTCCAGATGCTGCGCACGGGCAGCAAAGACCAGTAACAGCTCAGCATCATCGGCAACAATCTCATCGCGATTGGCAAGCAGTAGCTCCCGAACCTCTTCTGCCAGCGGTGTACCACCCGGCTCCCGCGTCAGTTGATAATCAATCTGATGCTGCTCAAGAACCGATTGAATAAACTGCAGATTGGTGGACTTACCAACCCCTTCGGTGCCCTCCAGGGTAATAAAGCGGCCCATTGACTGATTCATCTGCGGTATTCCTTATTGGCCCGGTGAGGACTTGTAATCGCTTCTGCGCTTCAGCTGATATTTTCTGACGGCGGCATTGTGCTGTTGCAGGGTTGCCGAAAACTGATGACTACCATCACCTTTGGCAACAAAGTACAGCGCCTTACCATCATTCGGGTGAAGCGCTGCATGAATCGCTTCACGCCCTACCAGAGCAATAGGTGTTGGTGGCAGGCCGTCGATGGTGTAGGTATTGTAAGGCGTTGGCTGACGCAGATCTTTGCGACGGATATTGCCCTTGTAGTTATCGCCCATGCCATAGATCACTGTAGGATCTGTTTGCAGACGCATCCCTTTATACATGCGGCGTACGAATACACCGGCAATTTCCGGACGCTCACTGCTCAGGCCAGTCTCTTTCTCTACGATAGATGCCATGATCAGCGCTTCGTATGAGGATTTATAAGGCAGTTTTTCCGCTTTATTCTGCCAGGCTTTCTCCAGCTCATCTTTCAGCAACTGATTAGCCCGACGCAGCAGATCAAGATCGCTCATACCACGCTGGAACTGGTAAGTATCCGCCAGAAACATCCCTTCTGGATGCTTATCCTTCAGTCCCAGCAGGTTCATTATCTGGCTATCAGTGTAATCTGCCAGAGTCTGCTTAATCTGTTGGTTACCTTTAAGAGAAGCGCGCAGTTCTTTAAAGGTGGAGCCTTCAATGATGGTGAAGTTATAAGCGATGCTTTTACCTTCGATCAGCTGCACAACCAGCGTTCGGGGTGTAACGCCCGGTTCCAGCTGATATTCTCCGGCCTTAAGCATATGCCCCACTTTCTGAATGCGGATAAAGAATGCCAGCCAGTCAGGCTTTTCCAGTAAGCCCCGGTTGGCAAGCTCGTTTCCTACTTTGCGGAAGCTGCTGCCCGGTTCTACCAGCACAATTTCAGGCTGATCGATATTCAGTGGTGTATCCAGATAGCTTTGTAATGATTTCCAGCCACCAACCACAACTGCAACAGCGACCAGCAGAGTGATCAGGAAAGAGACAACAACTTTACGCACTAATAGATTCCTTCTGTAACCAGATGCTTCTGAATAAGCCGGGTTTTCGGTCCCGGAGACCATTGATAACTGAGCTTTGAGTTTGTTGTACAACGGACAACCGGCCAGATGCCGATAACACTGTTACAGATAAAGACTTCATCTGCACTCGCAAGTACTGTTGGCGAGAATTCTGCTACTTTGGCTTCAAGCCCAAGAGCATCAGCGTATTGAAGAATGTGCTCGCGAATAATGCCCGCCACGCCG
>JAOXSA010000544.1 GCA_025800245.1 Amphritea sp.
CTCAAGGGCCTCATCCTGCCCATGGGATACCGCTGAAGTGAGATCCATATTCGGTTTTGTAAAGTTAAAGTCCCGCAGTGACACCTTGCCCGGCCGAATAGCCTCTGCATATTGAAAACGGAACAGGTGCTGTTCGGAGACTGCACCCTGAGCATGATGGTAATAAGGTATTTCGGTATCACCACTTATAAAGGGTGAAGAGTACGAGGCATCACTGAAGACAATAGTGTGCTTATCAGCATTATGTTCAAAGTAATAATGAATCCCCTCTTCTTCGAGCAGACGCTCAATAAAATTAAGATCGGATTCAGCGTACTGCACACAGTACTGACGTTCGGTATAAGAACTGGTCAGTTCGAAACGGTATTCATCGCCCTGATACTCATGCTCATCCAGCACCTGGCTAATGATGTCGCGCACAGTGAGGAATTGAAAGATACGACTATTAATACGATGCTGCAGCAACCAGAGTTTCGGCACCAGTACAACACGGTAGCCGGTTTGTCTGACACCTTCTTCACCCAGTGCCGCGTAAGAGATAATGCCGTGAATATACCGGGTCTGCTCGTTTTCATCACCGGTCTGATCCATCAGTGTGACTGCTGCGGCCTGCCCCATCAGTGATTCCAGCGCAATATCAGCCTGCCTGGATACCAGCTCTATTTCAAAGCTGAAAAC
>JAOXSA010000456.1 GCA_025800245.1 Amphritea sp.
CGCGTATAAGGCGGCTTTATCGTCCCGCAGAGAAAGTGCCTGACTTATTCGCAGGTTCCTTAGTACCGATGATGGAACCAAAGAAGGCTCCGCGATCTTCACGCAATTCAGATTCGGATAACTGTGCTGCGGCCTGAAAAAGCTGCTTATTCATTCGGCTGTTATAGGCGGCCATCAGAATAAAGTGGGCTTGTTGGGTCATTGCTTATTTCTCTATTGTTCAGCCTGATGTCAGGTTCTTCCGGGCTTCGTTGTAGCCCAGCTCGATCATCTCCCCGGCACGATCAAAGTCGAACATACTGCAGGCGTTCCTGGGAATAATGATGCTCTGATCAGGTGGATAAGCCGCCAGCTTCTGTCGGGCGATGGTGCTCTGCATCGCATCGAACGCCTGGTTGGCGATGGCGTAAGCATCCCAGTCGACGCCTGTAGACAGATCCGTTTTGTCTTTCAGTTTATCAATATAGTGGCTGATCTTATCGGCGATAGAGTCACTTTCCGGCTCAGCAACGGGCTCGGGAAGCACCGGTGCGGACAGAGTTTCAATCAACTCGCCGCCGAGGTTCACGGCAATACTCATATCTGTTTTATCACTGAATGTCG
>JAOXSA010000460.1 GCA_025800245.1 Amphritea sp.
CCTGAACAAGCTGATCCGGGATCGGATACAGCCGTCAAAAATTCCTGCTGATACGCGCCTGAGTGAAGTATTCGCACCACGCAAGCGTCATCCTTACGTGGCTTATTAGTTACCGACGCCGCTGAAAACCCGACTTAACTATCGCCCTGTATCTTTTCGACAATCGCCGTGGTGGAGCAGTTGTCCAGGAAAGAAAGTACTTTTACTTCTCCGCCGTAGCTTTTCACAAACTCACCACCAACAACCTCATCCAACCCGTAGTCACCGCCTTTCACCAATACATCCGGACGAACCTGTTCCAGCAACCGTTCCGGAGTGTCTTCATGGAAACTGACCACCCAGTCAACAGCTTCAAGACCGGCCAGCACGGCTTTGCGACGTTCCGCAGGATTAATCGGACGCCCCTCACCCTTCAGACGGGTAACCGATGCATCATCGTTGATTGCCAGTACCAGACGATTGCCCTGAGCCCTGGCCTGTTCCAGATAGCCGACATGACCAGCATGCAGAATATCGAAACAACCATTGGTAAAGACGATCTTCTCACCGGCAGCGCGGGCATCTTCAAGAGCAATTAACAGTTGTTCATCGGTCACTACACCGCGTTCAGAGCCCTGCTCCAGATTCACTGCACGACGCAGTTCCGGAGCACTGATCGCCGCGGTTCCCAGTTTTCCAACCACAATGCCAGCTGCGATATTCGCAAGCCCCGTCGCGACTTCCAGTGATTCTCCGGCAGCCAGAGCGGTTGCCAGTGTCGAAATCACT
>JAOXSA010000049.1 GCA_025800245.1 Amphritea sp.
CTGCGGCCATTGACTACCTGCCACTGCAGGCCGGCGGCGACAAAGTATCCGATGATGGCAAGTAGGATAGTCGGTGTTTGCATCAGCAATAAACTCTTCAGTTCCTTGAAACAGGCTTGGCGCCAGTAGGTATCAACAGTAAGCGCCTAAGTGTGTCATAAATAGAGGGCTGATGAAATATTGTGACGGCGACAATTGATCCCCGTCAGGCTAGGGCTTCGCCGTCTGCTGCTGTATAATGCTGCGTTTTAAGATGATTGTTCCCGGTACAGCGGTATTCTGGCGGTAAAATGATGCCCCGGATTAAAACCAGACAGACGGGGCGCCAACCGGGAAATCCCTCAGGGCAGAATTTATGTTTGAGAATCTGACGGACCGTTTATCGAAAACGCTTAAATCGGTAACCGGTCAGGCAAAACTGACTGAAGACAATATTAAGGGTACGTTGCGTGAAGTGCGTATGGCCCTGCTGGAAGCGGATGTTGCGCTGCCGGTTGTAAAAGAGTTTATCAACAGCGTTAAAGAGCGCGCTGTTGGCACTGAGGTCAGCAAGAGTCTGAGCCCGGGCCAGGTCTTCGTTAAGATCGTCCAGCAGGAGCTGGAAAAGGTGATGGGCGAAGCGAATGAAGCTCTGAACCTGGCGGCACAGCCACCGGCCGTGGTGATGATGGCGGGTCTGCAGGGTGCGGGTAAAACCACCTCGGTCGCGAAACTGTCCCGTTTCCTGCGGGAACGTGAGAAGAAAAAAGTGCTGGTCGTTTCTGCTGACGTATACCGTCCGGCGGCGATTAAACAGCTGGAAACTCTGGCGGCAGAAGTGGAAGTGGATTTCTTCCCGTCCAGCGCGGACCAGAAACCGATCGATATTGTTAATGCTGCGATCAATCATGCGAAGGTTAAGCACTTTGATGTGCTGATCGTCGATACCGCCGGTCGTCTCCATGTCGACAGCGATATGATGGATGAGATCAAAGATCTCCACGCGGCTGTGAAACCGGTTGAAACCCTGTTTGTGGTTGATGCCATGACCGGTCAGGATGCTGCGAATACCGCGAAAGCCTTTAACGATGTGCTGCCGCTGACTGGTGTGGTTCTGACCAAGACCGACGGTGACGCCCGTGGCGGTGCGGCGCTGTCGGTGCGCCACATTACCGGTAAGCCAATCAAATTCCTGGGTGTGGGCGAGAAAGTCGACGCGCTGGAACCATTCCACCCGGACCGTGTTGCTTCCCGTATTCTGGGCATGGGCGACGTTCTGTCTCTGATCGAAGAAGTTGAGCAGAAAGTCGACAAGAAGAAAGCTGAAAAGCTGGCCCAGAAAGTTCAGAAGGGTAA
>JAOXSA010000060.1 GCA_025800245.1 Amphritea sp.
AACTGGCTATCGCCTGCAACGGTATTCCGGTCATGGCTGATGATTCTGGTGCGGCGCCGAACCGCTGGGTTGTCCTGAAGTTCACTAAATCATTTTTAGGTAAGGAAGATCTAGGCTTGTCAGCCAGGCTGCGAAGTGAAACCGGTGCCATTGCTGCCTGGGCAGTTGAAGGGTTGCGGCGATTAATGCAGAACGGTCAGTTCAGCTTGCCAGAATCCAGCCTTGAAGAAAGTCACGCCCTAATTGACGTCAGCAGCCCCCTGAAGCAATTCGCTGAAGACCGGTTAGTTGTTGGCGGCGACAGGAAAATTCACGGTGACGTTCTGTGGGAAAGCTACCGTCAATGGTGTAAACACAACAACATCAGTTTAGGCAGCAAGCCACAGTTCATCAGGGCGCTGGAACGTGCGCTTCAGGGTGAAGGCGTCCATTACAAACGAAGCGTCAAGATCAACAACATCGTTCGCACCGGCCTGATTGGTGTGGGGCTTTCTGACTGTGCTGACGGTGTCGATCATCCAAAGGTCACGCCAATTGCCCAGGCACTGAAGGAGGCACCGACATCATGACCGATAAATTCCCGGGCCTGGTTGAAGGCACTGACAATCTGGCATGGATGCTGCGCCAGGCTGATGACATTGACTGGAACGAAGGTCAAACCGCCTATCGCAAATACAACCAGATCATGACCGAATATGCTGACAAGTATGGCTATTCGCTGGAAAAGACGACAGCGGCATTCTGCGCACTGTCACCGAACAACGACTATGTCGGCAATCTCAGATCATTGACCAGCGTCTTCGACGGGCTGGTGAACGGTGTGGACCCTGACGACATAGTGATTTCAACATATAACCATTGCAAGCACCGCGCCATTCATTATCTGACTGGTGCCGCTGAGTTTGACAGCCCGAAGCGCGGCCCGAAAATACTTAGCTTTTACAAGAACATCATCAATCCTGAATGCCCTGAACACGTCACGATTGACGGCCATATTGCCGCGGCGTTCTGCGGTGATCCGAATCTTGTGATGAAAGACGTGCTAATGACCCGGGGAATCTATCGACGGATTTCAGCCGGTGTCAATCACCTGGCGAACGAAATGAATTTATTGCCGAACCAGCTGCAAGCGATTATCTGGTTCACCCGGAAACGGATCTATAAAATCAAGTATGTGCCGATCATCGACCTATTCGCTGAACCTGATGATGTGTGGCGGATCCTGATCCCACTGGATGAACTTCCACCGTATCCGATCAAGGTGGCAGCGTGACAACGAAGCGCGGCACATACACCCCAGACCGCCGGGAACCGTACAGAACAGGCCGTCACCCTGCACGCTG
>JAOXSA010000067.1 GCA_025800245.1 Amphritea sp.
GGTATCCAAACTGCCGGAGATGCCGGATCTGGCAATTATCTGCTCTCCGCCGGAAAGCGTTGCCGAGCTTGTACGCAAGCTGGGTGCGCACATGGTTAAGGCGGCAATGATTCTGACCGGAGGCCTGTCCCGTTCCAGCGAGAACCGCGGTAACTGCCTGCGTGATGATATTATCGAAGCCGCCAAGCCCTACGGAATTCGTATTCTGGGGCCAGATTGCATGGGCATGCTGGTACCCGGGCACAATATGAATGCCAGCTATTCCCATGTGAATATCCGCAAGGGCAAGGTGAGCTACATCGGTCAGTCCGGTCTGCTGGGAACGGCGATGATCGACTGGGCTAACGGTCAGGAGATCGGTTTTTCTCACTTCCTGACACTGGGACAGGGAGTGGATATCGATCTGCCTTCAATTATCGATTATCTTGCCCAGGATCCATACACCCAGGCGATTCTGATTCAGCTTGATCATCTGATTGGCTCATCCCGTGATTTTCTCAGTTCTCTGCGGGCAGCATCGCGTAACAAGCTGGTACTGGTACTGAAATCGGACATTATTTTCGATGAGGATCGGGAAACCGGTCAGACACCGGGAATTCGGGACGAAGACCAGGTCTACGATGCGGCTCTGCGCCGGGCCGGTGTGGTACGGGTTGAGACCAGTGATCAGCTGTTTAATGCGCTGGAGACTCTGTCACGCATGAAACCGATGCGTGGTGAGCGTCTGGCATTGGTATGTAATGGTATGGGACCTAACGCGTTGGCAACCGACCAGCTACTGCGCAGCGGTGGCGAGCTTTCAGAGCTGACCGAAGAGACTGTAACCGCGCTCAGAGAGGTGCTGCCTGATCATTGGAATCTGAAGAATCCGATCGACCTGCATGCGGATGCAACCCCTGAGCGCTTTGCTGAAGTGACCCGGCTGCTGACAAAAGATAAGAATGTCGATGCCGTGCTGGTAATTCATGCGCCAACCCGTCTTGCTCCGGGTATTGAAACCGCTGATAAGGTTATTGAAGTAGCGCGCAACACACCGCGAAATGTCCTTACCTGTTGGATGGGGCGCAGTACTGCCATTGAAGCCCGGAACCACTTTAACTCGGCCGGGGTGACCACCTTTGTTACGCCGGAAGAGGCGGTTGATGCTTTCATGCATATGGTGGATTTCCGCCGCAATCAGGCCGTCATGAAACAGACTCCTGACCCTTATGTGGATCAGAATGAGCAGAACCATCTGCGGGCAAAAAAACTGATCGCCGATGCGGTGGCAGAGGGGCGTGATTATCTGACCCACTCAGAGGCTTGTGACCTGCTGGATCAGTATGACATTCCGGTATCTAACTCCAAGTACGCTGACGATGTTGAGGGCGTGGTTGAAATCGCCCAGAAGCTGGGTGGTGCAGTGGCAGTAAAAGTGCTGCATCAGGAGAATATTTACCCGTTCAATTATGACAACAAAAATCATATTCGCTGGAAGGATCTGGCGCTGGATCTGTACGCCTCTGCAGAAGTGAAGCAGACCGTCACCCAACTGGCTTACCGGGTTCAGGAACGTTTCCCCGATGATGAGGTAATGGGTTTCTGCGTGCAGCAGATGAAGCGTGGCTTTCAGTCGTTGCAGATCAATATGGGCATTACCCGTGATCCGGTGTTTGGTCCGCTGCTGGTATTTGGTCAGGGCGGTTATGCGGTGGATGTGCTGGCAGATCGTCAGGTCATGCTGCCACCTCTGAACCTGAGTCTGGCCCGGCAGTTGATAAAGACCTCTCATATCTATTCAGTATTGAAAGAGAACAGCGAGCAGCTGGAGCGGGATATTGAGCAGCTCAGCACATTGCTGATCAAGCTGTCGCAGATGGTAGTGGATTTGCCAAACCTGAAAGGGCTGGAGATCAACCCGATGCTGATCAACCGTCGCGGTGTTCTGGCCGTGGATGTCTCGGTGTCGCTGGGCGAGCCTTCGAAACTTGCTATTTCGCCGTATCCTGAACATCTGGCCGAAGATATCGTTCTGAAGCGTTCGGGCCGAAAAGCCGTTCTGAGGGCGATTCGTGGTGAAGATGAGCCGAACCATCTGGAGTTCTACAATCAGCTGAGCCCTGAGTCGATCCGGCTGCGTTATTTTTACAGTCGGGGTATTCCAACCCATCAGGAGCTGGCGAACTGGACCCAGATCGATTATGACCGTGAAATGGCCTTCATCGTTACAGCACCGAAGCAGAATGGCGATGGTTGGGAGACCCTGGGAGTGGTGCGCGCGGTGACGGATGCCGATAACGTACGTTCAGAGTTTTCGGTTGTGATCCGTGATGATCTGCAAGGAGAAGGCTTAGGCGTGATTCTGATGCAGAAGGTGATTGATCACTGTAAGGCGCGAGGCACGCTGCTGCTGATGGGCTCTACACTGACGTCCAACAAAGGGATGCAGGGTCTGGCTCAGAAGCTTGGCTTTAAGAACAGCTACAACATGGAAGAGGATGTGATCGAAATGGAGATGATGCTGAACGAGCCAACCGAAGACTGGCAGATCTATCGTTTACAGCACTGATTGATTCGGTTGAATTCCGGTACGGAAAATAGAAAAGGGCTCTTATGAGCCCTTTTTCTTTGCTTTGCTGATTATATTCCCCGATCACAGAGAGGGGCAGAACATCTCATGGAGTGTATGAATGATCCGGGTTGCGGTGTCGCCAGACAGGGAATAGTAAATCGTTTGTGATTCCCGTCGGGTCTTTACCAGACCATCTTTACGCAGTACAGCCAGATGCTGTGACAGTGCGGACTGACTCAGGTCGAGACACTGATTCAGCTCTGTTACAGAGAGTTCTTTTCCGTCGAGATAGCAGAGAATTAACAGTCGACTTTCGTTGCCCAGCGCCTTCATCAGTTTGGCGGCTTTGCTGGAGTTTTCTTTCATCATCGCCAGGGTCTCTGGCGACATTTCTTGCGCTACGGTACTCAAGGTTTTCTCCACCTTTTTATTATTTTTTCTGGTTTTCAGGATCACTAAAAACCTTATTAAAACCCAGTGATTCTAGTGCATCTGGCTATAAATCTCAATTTACTAATATAGGACTTTCTAACATTAGTGTATTCTAATATAATGCGTAAAATTTATAAAAAGTTATATACCGTGCAGGACCGCAGCGATGTTGAAATCAACACTGACAAATCTGAGTATGAATCGGCCCAAATGGGTGTTCTGGGGCATCCTTTTTCTGACGCTTCTGGCTGGATTACAGATCCCTTCAATCAAGGTGGATACTGATCCTGAGAATATGCTGCCGCATGATAATCCGGCCCGTGTTTTTCATGATCAGGTAAAGGAAACCTTTGGCCTGCACGACATGATCGTGGTGGGTGTGGTTAACGAAGGCCCCGATGGCATTTTTACAGATCGGAAGAGCGTCGGTAGGGAAAGAGTGTGG
>JAOXSA010000140.1 GCA_025800245.1 Amphritea sp.
ACCATTATGGGTCTGGTCCTGCAGAGTAATCAGGCCTGGTTGCCCCAGTATTGGCGTCAGCTCAATATCCGGGTATTGAGACACCACTTCTATTTCAAATCGAAAGCTTTGCGACAGGGTTTCCCGCCCTGTCATTCTGACAAGATTAAACTCATCAACTGAACCATCTGCAGCAAAGAAAAAGCGCTCTTCATTGGATTTTAAAAACACGTGATGATCTTCCCTGTTCTATATCCATGCCACACTACCTCGAGGAGGTAAATAAGCTATCGAACCATTCCATCGGTTAAGCAATTGATATGCCAGACACTCTATTTCCAAAGCCGCCTGAAAAAATCGATTCAATATCGCTATCTTATCAGTGGCATGTCAGCGGGCTGTCCCGCAAATTGTACCTGCTCAGTTTTTCAACCAGCGAGCGCCTGGAAACACCCAGCGCTTTTGCGGTGCGGGTCTGATTGCCTTTATGCGCCTGCAGCTTTCTGGCGATTATCTTTGCTTCCAGCCTCTGCATTGTGTCCTTGAGGCTGTCACCGTCAAGGCACAGCGCTTCGGTATCCGCGACCTGTGCCGGAGCCACTGCTGTAATCGACTCAGGCAGATGCTGTAACTCTATGACACCACTTTCCGGTGCCAGTAACACTGCACGCTCTATAATATTCCGCAGTTCCCGGATATTACCCGGCAACGGTTGAGCCTGGATCAGATCTAACACTGCGGGCTTGATACCGGTAATTTCCTTACCGTATTGCTCAGCAATATGACCCACGAAATAATGTATCAGGGCTGGGATATCATCACGGCGATCCTTTAATGCTGGCAGATCAATCGGGAATACATTGAGTCGATAATAGAGGTCTTCTCTGAATGCACCGTTATCGATCAGCTCTGTCAGGTTCTGATGGGTAGCGGCAATGACCCGCAGATCCACTTTAACCGGATGCAGAGCCCCCAGCGGCCGCACCTCTCTTTCCTGCAAAACCCGGAGTAGTTTCGCCTGCAGTTTAAGCGGCATATCACCGATTTCATCCAGAAACAGAGTGCCACCACTGGCCAGTTCGATCAGCCCTTTCTTATCACTGGACGCGCCACTGAAAGCACCTTTCTTATACCCAAACAGTTCTGATTCGAGCAGTTCTTCAGGCAGTGCCGCACAGTTTTGTGCGACAAAAGCCTGCTTACTCCGTTGTGGGCTGTTCCGGTGGATACAGGCAGCAACCAGCTCCTTACCCGTGCCTGTTTCACCCCGAATCAGGACGGTAGCACTGGTACTGACTATCTTCTCCATAAGGGCGAAAACCTTCCGCATAGCGGGAGAATCACCAATGATATTGTCCACTTTGAGGGAGCCGCTGATACGCTCTTTCAGCTCCTGATTCTCTATTTCCAGCACGTGTCTGGCCGAATCCAGCTGCTCAATCAATACCCGGTTATCCGCCAGTAAGCGGGCATTTTCTGCAACCACCACCGCCTGGGCGGCAAACGCTTTTACCAGCCCTTCTAACTGATCCGGGAAGGCATCAATCTCACCCTGCTCATTAACCCGTCGGTTATACAGTTTCATAACTCCCAGACTGACCCCTTCGAAATCGGTCAGGGGAACAACCAGCATCGAAACTGTGCGCTGATCACACAGCCGGTCTAAGCGATAGAGCTCTGAAAAATCAAAGCCGCTGTACTGATAGGCATTCGCAATATTGACTACCTGGCCGGATAGTGCAGCCCAGGAGACCACATCGGTCTGTCCGGAACGCTTTTCCGCCAGCAGATCGACCGGACGCAAATCACCACTGACCGTTGAGAAGTAATCACCCTGGGCTACTTCCGGAATCAGGCAACGCTTCTTCCGGTCCAGGATGTAAACGCACCCGGCTTCGGCAGCCGTCAGCTTTCTGGCTGCCGTCAGAATCTTGTCGAGTAAACGCCGGATATCCTTTTCACGGGTAATCGACAGGTTAATCTGTACTAACTCTTCAAGCGCCAGTACAGAATCTTCAATAGAGTAATCCATTACTGGTCCTGAGTTTCACTGAAGGTCAATGCAAAGCCGCCATCATCGTTCAGATCAAGATCCAGATGGGTATAGCGGGATTCACTGTTCATGTTTTCAAGAATTTCAGTGGCTAACTGCGGCAGCAGTGAACCATTAATAATATGGTCGATATTACGTGCACCGCTTTCGACTTCCTTACAGCGCAGCGCAATTGTTTCAACCACCGCATCACTGTACTGCATCTCCAGTTTCTGACTGCCCGCCACACGATCAACAACCTTATTCAGCTTGAGGCGAACAATATCGGACATCACCGAGGCATCAATAGTGTAAAACGGCACAATCTGCATGCGCGCCAGCAAGGCTGGTTTAAAGTGTTTACTCAGTGCCGGGCGAATCGCCGTGATAAGCTCTTCAGGATCCGGACGCTGACCGTCACTACACATATCGGTGATGATATCGGTGGCCAGGTTTGAAGTAAGAAAAACCGCTGAATTGCGGAAGTTGACTAACTGACCTTCACCGTCCGACAGCATGCCCTTGTCGAAGACCTGATAGAACAGATTCATCACTTCCAGATCCGCTTTTTCAACTTCGTCCAGCAACACCAGCGAGTAAGGTTTCTGACGAACCGCTTCGGTCAGTACCCCACCTTCACCAAATCCGACATAACCCGGAGGTGATCCGATCAGACGCGAAACCGTGTGCTTTTCCTGGAATTCAGACATATTGATAGTGGTTAAGAAGCGTTCGCCGCCGAACAGCATATCGGCAACCCCCAGCGCCATTTCGGTTTTACCTACACCACTCGGCCCCACCAGCAGGAAGACCCCCATCGGGGTATCTGGATTATTCACACCGGCTTTAGCCGCACGAACACCTCTGTCGATAGCATCAACAGCATGATCCTGACCGCGGATACGCTGCCTCAGGTTATCAGCCAGGGTCAGCACGGATGCGGCTTCATCGCGGACCATCTTGCCCAATGGGATTCCGGTCCAGTCAGCAATCACCCGACCGACAACGTCAGGAGATACTTCATAATGAATCAGTGGATTTTCGCCCTGTATTTCCGCCAGCTCGGCCAACTCGTTCCGGATCAGCTGCTTCAGATGCTCTTCATCAACAACCCCGGCATCTTCTTCAGCCTCCAGGTGTGACTTAGCCAATGCTTGCCGGTGTTCAAGAATGCGTTCGACAACGGCTTTCTCTTTCTGCCATTGATCAGTCAGTACCTCCAGCTCCGTCATCGACTGATCCAGCAGCAGATCCAGTGCCTGTAACTGACCTTCATCACTGATAACATCTGAAGCGATATCCCGCTCAAGGGCGGCACGCTCGCGTTGTAAAGTCTGAATTCTACGATCGGCATCTTCGACACCATCCGGAATCGAGGAGATACTGATCTTCACCCGGGCTGCCGCTGTATCCAATACATCGACCGCTTTATCCGGTAGCTGTCGGCCGGAAATATAACGTGATGAAAGGCTTGCCGCGGCTTCGACCGCATCATCCCTTACGTATACTCCGTGCGCGGCTTCGTAGGTTTCCCGCAATCCCCTGATAATCGTCACAGCCTGATCCACAGTAGGCTCATCCAGTTTCACCAGCTGGAAACGACGGGCTAAGGCAGGATCTTTTTCAAAGTACTTTTTGTATTCAGACCAGGTGGTGGCGGCGACAGTGCGTAATTCACCACGGGCCAACGCAGGCTTAAGCAGATTAGCAGCATCACCGCTGCCAGCAGCACCACCCGCACCAATCAGGGTATGGGCTTCATCAATAAACAGAATGATAGGTTTCGGGGATTCCTTAACCGCAGTAATAACCCCGTTGAGCCGGTTTTCAAACTCGCCTTTAACACTGGCTCCCGCCTGCAATAAACCAAGATCCAGACCATACAGCTCAACATCGGCCAGTACATCGGGTACTTCTCCCTGGGCAATTTTGAGCGCCAGCCCCTCAACAACAGCGGTTTTACCTACACCGGCATCACCCACGCAGATCGGGTTATTCTTTCGACGACGCCCCAGAATGTCGATCATTTGCCGAATCTCGGTATCCCGACAGAAAACCGGATCGATCAGCCCTTCCCGGGCCCGTGCAGTGAAGTGGGTACAGTACTTCTGCAGCGGCCCCATATCGACATCACTGGCAACGGCAGTGGGCTGGGCTCGATTCTGCTGAGCAGCTTTATGCTCAGGCGATTCAGCCACGACCTGATCATAATTGCTCAGCAGATCATCAAAAGAGATCTCTGAAAAATGGTCGCAGTAACATGCCATACCATGGCGACGTTGATTGGACAGAATAGCCAATACCAGTACACCACTTCGAATCTCAGAATCATTCCGCTCAAGCGAAGCAATCAGCCAGGCATCTTCGAACAGTCCCATCAGTGTGCGGGAGAAGACTGGCTTTCCGGTATTACCCTTATTATCAGTCTCAACGGCATGTTGCAGATCACGGACGAAACGCATGACGTTAACATTGTAGTGCACCAGAACCTGGGCCAGATCATTATCATCTTCCAGGAGCTTTAACAGAAAATGCTCAACGCTGATCTCATAAGCACCATTAGAAACCGCTAAACCTGCGGCCGCTTCCAGTGCCCGGGTTGCATTCTTATTCAAGCGTCCCATCAGGGATTTCATTTTGATATTATCCATTTGTCCTTCTCCGGTAAGCCAGGAATTCAGGCTTACTTATCCATTTGTCCTTTTTGGTGTTGTGATAACAACACACGCGGATCCTCACCGTTTGTTTTACCCAGCCAACCAACCCAGCCTAATCTGGGCGCATGCAGGCCTCCTAAGCTGAATGCAGGTACATCCTCACTGTTCAGAATAAGTTCGATATCGAAACACAGTTCTTCCGGCATCAGCAGATCGATCAGCTCCAGCAGAGCCGCATGAGACTCGCCATCAGGCAGGAAGCTTTCAAAAACCGGATAATTAACAGGGCCTATACACACCCTGAATTTGCCGCAATGGTCTTTTATCTTTTTCCCCAGGCACAGGTCTTCACCCAGAGTCATATTGGCCTTACCTAAGCGGTTTCTCTGATCAGCGGGAATAGTGGCCCAACGCTCAACATATTCCCTGACCTGTACCGGAATTCTGCCGAAATAGCCGCTTAACACCGACGTCATGACGCTGACAGAGTTCGCGTTCATCCCGATTAAGCCCGCGTAACCCAGCAGTCTCGGCCAATTAATGGATGAGTGTTCCCGGGCTTCTTTGCCAGGAGCCCCCATCAGAGAAAACACACCTTCCGAAAACTGATCTTCAGCTTTTTTCTGATATTGGATGCCCGGCTGATACTTTTCCCAACTGCGATACAACAGTGAGGTAAAACGATGATTAAACAGATCCAGAAAATCCCGTTGCCGCGCAGCCGGGACATCGTAGAGCTGGAGTAACAGCTCCCCCTGCCGGAAAGCCTGATAATCCGCTTTCCCCAGAATATCGATCAGAGACTCTGCACGTCGTAAGCGTTCCAAGCAGTTTTCACTGAACTCCCGGGCAGAAATGGCACCGGATCTGACCTGTTTTTTGATCTCAGCTGCATCGTGGAGCAGACTGGAGATATCAAGCCGGTAGTCCCTTAAACGCTGTAGCTGTTCCTCTTTCTTAATGAAGTAGGTCTGATGATCCTGAGTTTCTACCCGCATCTGTTCTGCGATAACGCTTTCAGTCACATGAACAGGCAGTGGCGATGGTGCGCCATAAAGGCCGATAAAGTTAGATTCCAGTACCGCTTTACCGCCCGGATCAAACCGCACCCTGGCAATAT
Source organism: Amphritea sp. (assembly GCA_025800245.1). Taxonomy (GTDB): domain Bacteria; phylum Pseudomonadota; class Gammaproteobacteria; order Pseudomonadales; family Balneatricaceae; genus Amphritea. The sequence goes on from JAOXSA010000140.1 coordinate 5,789, forward strand.
CGCTGCTGGCAAACGCCAGTGAAGGATGCCCGGCAAAACGCACCCGTTCCTGAGCAACACTCCCCTGGTAGCCTACTTTGGCAGGGGCATTCTTCTCTAAAAGACGAACCGCCTGATAGAAATCAAACTGATGCGAATCCCGAAGCAATAGCTGGGTTAAAGAAGAGCTTTCAGACCCGGTTGTATCTTCCACTGATACACCTCTCCATTCTCAAGACCTTCGACAACCAACTGATGATGTGAATTGATCGGGGCATACTGTGCAAAAAAGCCACTCAGGACCGTTGCAAACAGAAACATGCTGCTCTCACCCTGTATCCCCTTGGCTCCGAACTTACTTTCCCGCATCTGCATTCGGGTCTGCAGAGCCCTGACAGGTACACCCCGGGAAATACGGTCGGTGGTCTCTGTCTGAATACCCACAATCCCTTCCTGCAATTGTTTACTGGCCCGCTCAGCCTGACGATCAAACATCGCTCTCAGATCATAGCTTGCCAGCAGGCTTTTCAATGACTCCAGGTTCGCCAACGGGCGATAATGCAGGGCCAGATTAGCAATCAACTGCCAATGTAGCCCCTCCCTGACCGGTGGCGGCAACGCACCGGTCACACGGGAAATATTTTTAAATGTGACAAACTCCGGCGAATCAGAGGTGGGATAAATAATATCGCCGGCCCTCAGTGTTTCAGGCAACTGCCGGTTGGTACATGTCAGCTCAATAGAGACCGTTTCAGTGACCGGCAAGGCCTTATGATTATCGAGATCAACAAACCGTAAATAGTTATCGACCCCACTCTGCAGCGTCGACATCTTGCGATGTTGCGTAAAGAAAATCTGACGCTGCTGATCCGCATTCTTAATTTCGTGCTCAAAGCTTTCAAAGGGCTCATAGGTATATATATCGCTTCTGCCTCTCTGCTTCCCAAGCACACTGTCGATACTGTAGAGCTCTATATGGTCCTGCTGTGGGTAGTCTGGACGAACCAGATACTCAAGCTTGCGATGATCCACCTTCATGGGATCAGCATCATGCTCAAACAGGTTAATAATGGGTGTACAGAACAGTCGGATATGGCTTTTCTTGACTCTGAGCTGAGAATCAAACTGCCGATTAAACTTAAAGTTGAGTGTAAAGTGCTCAACCATCGGATCGGCAAGCGCCGGAAGATCGACATTCACATCAACAAAGAGGAACTTTTCTGGCAGGCTGAAAAACTCCTGCAGATAGCGGTAGCCTTCAAACGAGCGATTATTCTGAGGCAACAAATCTTCATCTGCCGCAAAGCCCGCCGGCGCAACAGGGTCTGCCGGTAGAGTATGCTGTGTATTGGCCCGTTCATCCTTATAACCAATCTCAACGGATGCTTTATCAAGGTAGCGAAACAACCATAGATACAACGCCTGGCTGATATGCGCTTCACGATCACCGTGCAGAAACAGCCTCAGTTTTTTGAGCGAAAACGATTCTGCCGTTGCACCCGCTTCCAGCTCAAACCTGACAGCCATCTCTGTGCCGTCGCTGTTCACTGAGGTATTCACATCCGTCAGGCTGATCGGATAAATATCCACATCGTAGCAAGTGCGGAACTGGCAAGCTGTACCATCGACTTCAACACTACGGACCATCTCGCCTCTGGAAATTGTCTTACCTTCGGTGACAGCACTGGGTACCGGCTTGTATTCCAGAATACTCATGGCCGGCAGAGGACGCAGATAGTGAGGCCATAGCAGACTGGTCAGCGAATGCGTGACTTCCGGAAGCTGATCATCCAGTTTCTGGCGTAAACGCCCGGTCAAAAAAGCAACACCTTCAAAGAGGCGCTCCACATCGGGATCATTCCCCTCTTCCGAAAGGAACTTGGACAAGCCGGGATTCTGACGCGAAAACTCAACGCCTAATTCACGCAGATAAGAAAGCTCATCCTGATAATATTTATTAAACGCCATTCACTCAGCTCTGTACCTTGAACAATCCATCGTTGCCCATCATCGTCTCAAATTTGACCCGCACAGGGCTGCCGGGAACAACCAGGCGCGCCACAATTTCAAAGCGCAGATCAGTAGGGTCATCTTCATTCTGAGTAAAGGAAACGCGGGTCTGATCCAGCCGTGGCTCATAGAGATCCAGAGCCTGTTTGATGGCCTTTCTCATCTCTTTTACCGCCTGCATATAACCGGCATTCAGATCCAGATCATTAAAATCCGGCAAGCCGTACTCCGGTAGTGAAGAGACACTGCCGTATCGGACATTAAACAGATTCTGCAGATGCAGACGCACTGACTGACGAAGCTTATCCACACCAACGTCCAGTGAACGCTGAGCGCCTTCGTCTCCTAATGCAATCCGCTGCAGTAGTGAATATTCAAGCATGTCACCCTCCCTGGTCAGCAGCAGAACGAGGTATACAACAGAGCAGCCCTCGTTCCGCCACATCGGCTATCAGGACTTATCCAGTTTACCGACCAGAGACAGAGTGAAATCCGCGCCCATGTATTTGAAGTGCGGACGCACGTTCATGGAAACACGGTAGAAACCCGGTTCACCTTCAACATCCGAAACCTGAATACTTGCATCACGCAGAGGGCGACGGCTGCGGACTTCCGCGCTGGCACCATCCTGGTTAGCAACAAACTGACGGATCCAGACATTCAGTTCTTCTTCCAGATCGTTGCGCTCTTTCCAGCTACCGATGTTCTCCCGCTGCAGTACTTTGATGTAATGCGCCAGGCGGTTAACGATAAACATATAAGGCAACTGAGTGCTGAGTTTATAGTTCATCTCAGCTTCTTTACCTTCTTTGCTGACACCGAAGAACTTAGGTTTCTGGGCAGAGTTAGCCGAGAAGAACGCAGCATTGTCACTACCCTTTCTGAAGGTCAGAGGGATAAAGCCAGCTTCAGCCAGTTCAAATTCACGACGATCGGATACCAGCACTTCTGTTGGAATTTTCGTCTCGATCTGACCCATCGCTTCGTACTGATGCAACGGCAGATCATCGACAGCGCCGCCGCTTTGTGGACCAATAATATTCGGACACCAGCGATACTTCGCAAAGCTCTCAGTCAGACGTGTTGCGAATGCAAACGAAGTGTTACCCCAGAGATAATTCTGGTGGTCACCGTCGATATTTTCATTGTAACGGAACGCCTTAACCGGGTTATCACGCTCATGATAAGGCAGTCGCAGCAGGAACCGCGGCAGCGTCAGACCCACGCTTCTGGCATCTTCACTTTCCCGGAAAGAACGCCACTTAGCGTACTGCGGGCCTTCGAAAATAGCCGCAATGTCATTCAGGTTTGGCAGTGACTGGATATCATCAACGCCAAAGAATTTAGGCGAAGCTGCACCAATGAATGGCGCATGGGCCATAGTGGATACGCTGGCAACATTCTGCAGCAGGCTGATATCCGGCGCGCTGTGTTCAAACTCATAGTTCGCCATAATAGCGGCAACCGGTTCACCACCGTGCTGGCCATATTCAGCGGTGTATACCTGCTTATACAAGCCTGACTGTGTGATCTCAGATGCATCTTCGAAATCCACCGCCAGATCTTCTTTAGATGCGTTCAGAACCTGAATTTTATTGTTCTCACGGAAATCAGTCCGATCCACAACAAACTTAAGACCACGCCATGCAGATTCCAGTTTCTGAACTTTCTCGTTATGCAGAATCTGATCCAGTTGCAGACTCAGCTTCTCATCAATCTCTGCGATCATATCATCGACAAGCTGCTTACGAACCCGCTCGGTTTTCTCACCGGATGTAAGAATCTCAGCGATAAAAGCCTGCACCCCTTTGGAAGCGACTTCGTATGACTCATCACCCGCTTTCATATTGGTTTGCTGTAAAATCTGATCGAGCAAAGATCCGTTTTCCGTTTCAACGACCTCACTTTGCCCTGCAATCATTTCCTGTTCAGACATCTTTTTATTCCTTTACCTAATTGCGCGTGAATTATGATTTTTCAATGCCAAGTTCGGCCATCAGTTTCTGGCGGGATTCATCATCCCCCAGAAGCTCATCGATCTGCTTGCGGAAAGCAGGCACATTACCCAGAGGCCCCTTCAGGAACGACAGGGCTTCACGCAATTCAAGCAGCTTTGCCATCTCCGGTACCTGACGCACAACGGCTTCAGGCTCAAAGTCTTTCAGAGTATCGAAGCTCAGATCCACAGGCATTTCATCGCCCTCTTCACCCGACAGCTTATTAGGTACTGTCAGTTGCAGACTCAGCTTCTGATTGGACATCACGTCATTAAAGTTCGCTTTATCGACATCAATCAGTTCGCGGTCTTCCACCTCATCTTCGTCTTCACGCAAGGTATAATCACCCACCATCATAATTTTCAGGGGCAATTCAATCTCTTCCTTCGCATCACCTGTTGCAGGCTTATAGACGATATTAATCCTTTCCTTAGGGGCAACTGATCCTTCTTTAGCCATGGTTACTTCCTTCTTAGTTTGTTTTGAGAATGGACAGCGCGCCCAGAGGATCCATCAGGCACAAATGGGCCTTCAGCTGATCGACATGAGTAAGCTGCTCTGTTGTATATTTTTTCCGGGTCTGACTCTGGGCATGGCAGTTAACCAGAAGCCTGATAACCTCCAGATGCAGGAAAGGCTCCCACTGTTGTAACTGCTTCTCTTCTATCATTTGATAGAGATAAGTCAGTTGCGGTAACGCAATCTCCAGATGGCCTGTTTCAAAGCAGTAACGGGCCTGCTCTAACTGCCAGTATGTCTGTTCTCTCAGACTGGTAACCGATACGATACCGGCTTTAAATAGCGCCAGCCCCTGATCAAATTCACCGCTGATAGCATGCTTCTTAGCTTTAACAGCAGTATCCTGCCATGGCGCTATGGCAGTGGCAGAGTCGTTCTCGGTAGACGGACTATCTGCGCTCTCGGTGTTGAGCGAAGCGATCCACGCTTTAGTCATCTCATCAGCAAAGCCCTCACCATTAGCAAAGCTTCCATTCAGAAGCTCAGGCAAGCGGGATACCAGCATCGCAACCGACTCTTTCACAACATGAGCCGCTTCCTTTGCGGCTATTGCCTCCAGAGCATTGGCAACCATACGGTGCAGGGAAAGCCAGAAGACCTGACCGGATGCGAATGTTTTTTCACATTCTTCGATCAGTCCGGGCCAGTCCTTCGCTTGCTCCAGCTGTTGCAGTACAGCAACCTTGCTTTCCATTGGCGCAGGTAAAACAGCATCCGGTGGAGCTTCCCTGAGTTGCATCCAAACGCCATAGCGCAGGAGCAAATAGGGATAGGCATCATTGATCCGTTGCGAGCGAAGTAAATGGGCCGCTTTGGTGATGGTAGAGCCACAGGAGCGCAGTGCTTTAGCGATATCTTCTGCTGAGGAGACTGCAACCGGGGTATGAACAGGCGCCTTTACTGCTTCAGGCGGCGGGGCGTGCACCGTCTTTTCAGTCGGCGCTGACTGGGGAGCAGGAGACTGCTCTGCAGTTTCTGTCTGACGGGCCTCAGGCTCCGGAGCAACATCCGGTTCCTGCTGATTTTTTTCTTCCTCTGCCTTGAGGTATTCCGCTTCCTGTTTATAGCGTCCGATAACATTCCTGAACTCAAACAGACTCGGTGCCTTATCACCCAGCTTATCCGCAAGGCTGTTATCCAGTTCGACAAAAGCATTAGCCGCCTCAATCACTGCATCTGACTGCTCCAGCGTTGTCTGATATTCGGAGAAAGGTCGATCAATTTTCTGTAGCACCCAGGTGACTGCGGCACCACGACTTTTCGGTCTGGCAGGATGAATCTCAGGCCAGTACTCAGAATTGACAAGATCACGTAACAACTGGAAACCCAGGCTGAGACCTTCAAAGCTATAGCGATAAAAAAGCGCGGCAGCCAGACGCGAAGCGACACGCAGATCTTTACTTTGTTCTCTTAAGATCTTCACCGCCAGAGATTCGACTATATCCCAGTCAATCGGCTGGATATTAATACCCTCACCTTTTCTCAGCTCATCTTCCAGCGCTGTAAAATCATCATTATGTTTTACCTCTGGCCCTGCGGGTAACTCACCCTCCAGCGGTAGTGCATAATTCAGAATCTCCTGCCGATCCATTAAGCAGCTCCTTCTGCCATAGCGTTATCTGAATGTTGCTGCTCCAGTTTTAACTGCTGAAAGCACTGAAGGGACAACAAGTGCTGGTAGATAAGCTCCAGCGCGCCTGATTTATGAAGCCTGCCTATACTCTCCTGATTCAGTTGCTCAAGCCGGGCTCTGGAAACAACATAAAAGCCCGACAAGACAGCTCGCTCAGCTTCCGATTTATCACTTAGCTGAGCGGGTTCCAGCAGATCCAGCTCCAGCAGGAGTTTCGAAAGCTGATGATTCCGCCCCCGCTCCGCTTCATAAGCCTCAGTGAAATCTCGAATCTGCCGCAGGAATTCACCTGGCTTTTCACCTTCGAATAAAGGGATACCGTGACCATCACGGTTGAGTTTTTCGCTGCCTTCGTCAATGCAAAGCGTTGATTCAGTTTCAGAAGTCCGTACCGCAATAAACGGGTAGCGACGGATATAAGCAGGTATATACTGTCCAGCCCACTCACCTTCAGAGTTGACCCATTGATTCGGGCTTTCCTGAATAGCCAACACAACAATAGGGACTGCTTCAGAGCCTTCCAGCAAAAACACGATGGGAAAAGAGTGGCAGACAGAAGCAAACTCACTCACACCGACAGGGACGGAGTTTGCTTCTCTTGCAAAGAGGAAACCAGCGCTGTTATCAATATAGCAAGCGCCGTGTCTCTGATGACTCAGCGCTGCAATCTGGTTGTAAAATAAAGGCTTTTTAACACCCATTCAGTCGACACTCCATATCCATTGTTACATCCATTCCATGGTTGCAGGCTGAGTATTCATCGCGGTAAGAGAAAATACAATACCGTATTTTGCCCACTGAGCATGGTAGTACTCAAATCGGGCATTGCGATCAACCGAGACCAGATAACGCCCATCATCACTGAACCATGAAAGCTGGTCTTCGCGCTGATCTTCAGGCAGTAACATCCCCTCATCAGCCACATCGAAAATTGTTACAAACTCATTGAACAACGCATCATCCAGACCCAGCAGGTAACTGAGGAACTGAATCTCTGAACGGGTCAACGCAGCAAGGTTTGCTTCTGACCGAATCAGGGCGTTAGAACTGAACAGGGCAACCTGTCGGGAGAAATCAGCTGCCGACTGAGTCAGATATGCGCTCCGCGCATCAATAATCAATGAGCCACTGGTATCCAGTGTGAAATCAACCAGGTTGCCCGGATCACCAATATTCTGATTAGGGCCTGTATCAAGACGCAACAGACTTTGTGCGACAATCTGAGTGCCATTGGTTTTAATACCACCAGACTCAGAGATCAGTTCCACTGAATCGCCTTCTGCGCGGTTCACGAAAATGGAGTCTTCCTCGATCAGGCGAATATTCGCCCCTTTAAGGCTGATCTGACCAAATCGCGTATCTTCCGATGCGCCCAGTGTGCCTAATTCAATATCCCCTGAGGCATCAATTGTCAGCAGGCCCGAAACTGACAGATCACCATCATCTTTTACATCGCCGGTACTGCTGACTGTTAAACCTGAAACCGTTGAAGATTTCAGCAACGTGTCGCTATCTTCATGCAATACCACATCACCGCTATTCAGCATCACAGAACCAAAATTAACCTGGTCCCCACTGACGCTGCCTAAATCTATATTACCGGTGTTTGTTACGGTAAAAGTATTTGCCACATTGATAGTGCTGGCGGCGGTATTGCTGACAGAGCCGGTTACATTGAGTGTCAGGTCAGATACATCAATATCCCCTAACTCAAGATCTGCTGCATTTGTCAGCGTCGCAGTTCCGCCGCCAAGAAGTTCAACGGAATTGATCTGATTCGCGTTATCCAGCGCGATACTGTTTGCAGACAACGACAGTTCATCGGTTACAGTCAGAACAGTACCCACCTGTTGAGTGATCCCTGCATCAACGACAACCTTCAGATTCGCAGCATTTGCAGCTTGCAGCTCAAGCGCCCCCTGATCCCGGATGCTTACCTGACCACCCATCGCACTGAGGCTATCCAGCTGGTTCCCAGTATGTTCCAGAGTGACATTGCCTGCTCCGGCATCTATCGACAGCACAGGAACCGACAGCGCACCGCTCTGAGAAATATCGCCTGCGGCGGTCAAGCTCAGAGACGTTGTCAGATCCGACTGCCCAAGGATGACGCCATCCACATCATTAACCTGAGCAGAATCACCCCGTAGTGACAGAGAGTTAAAGTTGTTTGCCTGAGTCAGCGTCGCAGAGTCAGCCTCAATATTTGCTGTATCCGTAACAACAAATGCCCCGGTCTGTGTCAGATCAGAACCGGCTGTAATATTCAGGTTTTCTGCATTAATTGCCCCGCCAATAAGTGAGTTAGCATCGCGTAAGCGAACATCAACCGCCGATGCAGACACGCTGGCGAAATCGTTACCCGCATTCTCCAGTGTAATATCCGCGTTGGTTGCTGTCAGGCTCGCAGCACCATCGACATCGAGAGCCCCTGACTGAGTCAGGTCTCCGCCCGAAGTCACATCCAGAGTCCCCTTCAGAGTAGACGCAGCCAGTGTTAATGCATTGCTATCCTGGATCGCAGCATTAACCGCATTCAGTGCCAGCGAAAAGAAATCGTTACCGCTGTTATCCAGAGCAATATCTGCATTGGTTGCTGTCAGACTCGTCGCACCATCCACCTCAACAGCGCCCGACTGGGTGATATTTCCAGCAGCCGTCACGGTCAGATTACCGGCCAGATCGGTGCTGCCCAGCACAACCCCGTTGATATCATTTACTACAGCCGAGCCACCTTTCAGCGACAAGGTATTAAAATTATTGGCCAGGGTCAGAGTTGCGGAGTCTGTATCAAAGCTTGCGGTATTCGCAACCACAAACGCCCCGTTCTGCGTCAGAGCACCGCCGGTAGTAATACTCAGATTATCTACATTCAAGGCTCCAACACTGAGATTATTCTTATCACGTAAGTGAAGGCTGGTCGCAGAACTTCCTGACAGCGTAACAATACCGAAATCATTGCCAGCATGATTCAGCGTTGCATTACCATCAATATTTAAAGTGCTGGCCGTGATTGACTGGCTTTGAGTGATTTCACCACCAGCAGTCAATGACAAAGCCGCTCCAGTTTTCAACTGAATAGCCCCATCAATCGAAATATTAGTCCCCGCATCAAGAGCCAGATTATTTTCTGAAACAACACCGCCAGCATTGCCGGTGGTATCAATAGCCGTTTCAACAAAAATATTATCGCTCGCCTGCAAGGAAACATTGGCGGTTTTAAGCAAAGCGATCAACTGATCAACGTCAATACGGGCATTTGACGCAGCATTATCTGAGCCTAACACACTAGAAGAAAGCGGATATTTACCACCCTGCACAATACGGATATCCCTTGGATCGATCAGAAGTGTCCCAGCCTTTCCGGAAGCCGCTCTGAGATCAACCTCACCGGAGAACTGCAGTCCCTCTTTACCAGAAACTTCAGCAAACCCGCCATTCCCCCGATTCTGCCCGCCTCTGGCAGAAATCGAGCCTTTATAGCTCGTTGACTCGTCAGCCCAGACAATCACCCGCCCGCCATCACCTGAACCAGCATCAGCTTTCAATTCAGCTGCTTCGGCAATCAACGTCTCACGGGCATTATTGATACTGGCATCCTTACCCTGATAGCCGCCACCAACGCGAATATTGCCGCCCCCGGCCTCACCTGACACATCCAGCAATGCACCTGTATCAATGATCGTGCGATCACCGGATACATCAATATCACCGCCGACACCTGTTGCACTGGTGGCTATCAGCTTACCGCTGTTATGAACCGTGCCACCCTCTCCGAGAAGACGGATCTTCCCGCCGCTGGTATCGATGCCCTTAGCTTCGATCACCCCGGTATTGTTGACGACATTGGCGAATACATCCCGGGCGGTATCGGCTGCCAGAAGAACCGAGCCATCCGCAGCGCTAATCAGACCGGCATTCAGTACCGCAGAATCAGATTCACCTTCAGTAGCCTGGCCAGACAACTTGAATTGCAGCAGACCATCACCATCAAAATCCAGAGTGGCACTCTCACCCGAGGCCAGAACAACAGATCCCTTTGTCGCCTGGATAACCCCTTCATTGACAACGGTATCCCCTAACAGGACAACCGCACCACCAGTCGCAGCAGTCAGTGTCCCCCGGTTAACGATAACACCCTCACCGTCCACATCCCGGAGTACGATGTTACCGGCCATAAAGTCATCGTCAGAAATCTGTTTGGTGGAAGCGACAAGACTCCCCAGATTCACGGAAGAGCTTTCTCCGAAAACAATGCCATTCGGGTTAATTAACAGGACCTTACCTCGCCCTTCTACCCGCCCCAGAATCTGCGAGGCATTCTGATCGTGAATGCGGTTTAAGGTGGTCGCCTTTGCTGATCGGTGCTCAAACTTTACCAACTCATCCTGAGCAACGTTAAAGCTCTGCCAGTCAACCACGAGAGCAGAAGAGTTCTGCTGCACCGTCGTCACTTTATTGTTGGTACTGATGCTTCCGTCACCATGGGATACAACCCCTCCCTGAGGTGCAGAAAATCCCTGATCAGGGATAAGAATTGAACCGCTGACACCCGCCATCATGGCGGACTTTACGAAAGTTGATAATGATATTTTTGACCAGTTCATATGAGTCCGTTCCGCTGTCTGCGGGCTTACGCCCTGTCCCTGAAATAAGTCCTTTTATAACTGTCCGATCCGTCAGAATTGTGAAATCAAATCCACAAACACCTGGGGATCTCGTCCGTTACTTGGTTTATCCGCAAGTGCTTCGGCCACCGAAAGGTTAAGCTCAAAGTTATCCACCGGTGCAAAACGAAGACCTAAGCCATATCCGTAAAGCTCCTGCTCACCGACTTCATTGGCCAGTGCGTCGTTTTTGTAACCTTTCGCATAGTCATAGAATGCAGAAAGTTGCAGCACATCACCCCAGGTGCGGTTTCCGAATGCTGCTTTGTCAGAAAAGAATGGCGCTGGCACAATCCATTCAACACTGGCAAAAACACCTTTATCCGCCATGTATTCAGCGCCCGGATACGCCCTGACACTATCAGCACCGCCGATTGAAAACTGCTCAAGGGATACCAGCGGGTCGTCTGAGTGCTGAATGCTGAGCCTTCCTTTCAAAGAGGTTCCGGCAACAAATCTCTGATAACGCGACACGCCCAGATTCAGTTTGGAAAAGTCCATCGGGGCGCGGCCGCCGACAGATAAACGGCTGATGCGCTTATCACCATTACTCAGGCTGCCTAAGGTATCTTCCAACCCCTGCCTGTAAGCGACTTCGAGAGCAGAGAACCCTCCCCCCATGAGCCCATCGGTATAATCAGCACTGTACCGGAGCTCCAGAGAAGTCATCTTATCGCGAGACTCCAGATCGCCACCCCGGGTAGTCTGGGCATCATTCAGATCGAGCCCTACCCAGAACGAATCATTGAATGTCCGGCTACGGCGTAACTGACTCGTTACGCCCAATGAGGCGCGCTTAGTTTTACCCTTAAACCCAAATGTTGCCAGCTCACGACCAATGTCATACTGGTTCTCTGCATATTCCAGGCGTATCTCATAATCGGGATCAAAAGGACGAGCCGTGTATGTAATCCCGCCAAATAAAGCATTATCAACAGAGCTGTCTTCACCGGCGTTGGGCTTATTCTGAATCATGCCATCCAGGCGAAGCTGATCGATAAGCCCGAACGGATTATTGAAGATAAGCCCGACACCCAGGCGCTCTTCGCCGGAATAAAAAGAGCCTTTGTTATCCAGATACACGATACCGGCAAAACGATCCTCGCTATTAACCGCAAGATTCAATTGCGTCGTACCAACATTTTCTCCTGGCTCTAATACACCAGATACAGAAACCCCCGGATAATCCAGCACAGTCAGAAGCGCTCTTTCGATCTCGTCTTTATCGAGTATGGAGCCCACAGAATCCTCAAAGGGGCGCATCAGCTGTTCAGAGGTATATGAAGAATCACCTACAACTGAAACCGTCGACAGCGTACCCGGGAGCAGATGGAAAACCACCTCTCCGGATTCCACCTCCTGAGCAGGCAGATATACTGTGGTCAGAATCCATCCCTGCTGACGGTAATAATTCGTCAC
>JAOXSA010000145.1 GCA_025800245.1 Amphritea sp.
CCATGAAAACCAGAACTACCCGCCCTACCTCAGCGCAACATTATCCACAGACTCAGATTCTCAGCATAAACAAGGCCTTCTTGCAGACTTACTCAACGCATCGGCTCAACAGTTGGATATCGAAATCGAATACGTCTCTGCGCCTTGGAAGCGCTGCATCCTGTTCATGAAAACAGGCTCGGTCGATGCGCTGCTTTCAGCCGTGCATGACCCTAGCCGAGAAGCTTGGGGAGTTTATCCAAGACAGAGTGGCCAAATCGACCACTCTCGCCGCCTGTGGACTGTTCATTATCGCTTATATCATCATCAAACCTCCCCGCTAACATGGAACGGTGAACGGCTAAGCCATAACAGTCTGGGTGTAGACGCTCCACCGGGCTATAAAATCCATAAGCGTCTCAAAGAGATGGGAGCACTGCCGGAACTTAGTCATTTACCAGAACATGGCTTTCGAATGCTGCAACATAAGCGGCTAGATGGATATGTACTCGAAGAAGAAACCGCAAAGCAGCTGATACAACGGTGAAGGCATGGATAAGATCGTGCCCGCTC
>JAOXSA010000171.1 GCA_025800245.1 Amphritea sp.
GTGACCTCTTCGACTTCCAGACCCAGATCGGTCAGCGCGTAGAGGATGTCATCAAGGCTTGCCTGGGTGTCCAGGTGCTCTTTCAGCCAGGAGAGGGTGAATTTCATTTCTTATTCTCCAGAGTTTTGGCGGTCACGTACCGACCCTGTCTGTTTCGCTTGTGCGCCACACGAACCTGATCAAGAAACGCCCGCCATCCTTCATCTGGGGCAAACCTTTGATCAAACGGCACATCCCGATCCTTAAAAAGATCACTCGACCTAATTCGCTTGTACCTCTTGCGGAGTGAGCGATTGGACTCGGTTTCCTCATTCAGATCTTTCCAAGTAAGCGTATTTCCAAGCTTCTCACCGTTGATAAGGTGGACTAGGTTTCGCTCACTTAGCGCTAGTTCGACAGCATCATGCTCCGTGTTATCGCCAATATTAATAAAGTACTGATAGGCTAGAATATTTTGATGGCTTATCTTCACCGCTTTACGCGGAAAACCGATCAAAATATCCCAAACCAACATCATTACCGCGACAGCCCACCATGCAAGGTCGGCACGTCCAGCGAGGCAAAGCCGTAGTGGCGCAGCCAGCGCAGGTCGCTGTCAAAGAAGGCGCGCAGGTCGGGGATGCCGTATTTCAGCATCGCCAGACGGTCGATCCCCATGCCAAAGGCAAAGCCCTGCCATTCATCGGGGTTCACA
>JAOXSA010000184.1 GCA_025800245.1 Amphritea sp.
TCTGCCCATCTGAGTCGGAGTGTCATTTGATCTTCTAAGGTTGCGGAGCGCGCTGCGCCCTTCGAAGTCGGCGTCGAACTCCAACGCGGTGCCTCATTGTCGTTGTGGTTCCAATGCGATGGGGACACTGGCTGCAGCTGACCACAGCTGGTGTATCATTACATTGCAGTTGCACCCTACACCGCCGCGCGTCGAAATAGTGGTATGTCGCTCGAAAGTTCAAATGCCCCTGGACCCGCCCTTAGCTGTCAACCCAGGCTGACACACGCACCGGCATACCCCGCTGCTGGGTGTGCCGGTGCGCGCTTGTTAACCACGGTTAACTCCTGGAGGCGGGTCCAGGGGCATTTGAAAAGTCGAGTGACCTACCACTACTTCAGAGGAGGGCTATCTCAGTGTCAATGGTGGATCCAGAGGGAGGGGACATGGGGTCATGGAGGGACCAGACAAACCCTCACACTCCGAGAGGAGTGTGACGGTCCGCCTGATTCTTTGTAGGTATCGGTAGCTACTTTAAATCACAGACATTCGCCTTGCTTTTGCGCCTGTCACGTCTCACTAAAATAGGCGTGGCACCTGATTAACGCTGCATCTGGAGCAGATCACCCCATCCGATTGGGCTCCCCGGCGCGGCGGTGGTGCCGGCGCTTGCTGTCGATAAAGCTAATATGTAATTAAATTTCGGTTAGAATGTGTAGTTTGAGCTTTAGTGTGAATAGGTACACCCCGCTGCAGTTGCTATGGTACACACTAAGGTCCGGCGTATTTTATGCTCTAGCGCATGTTTCATGCCGCATTGAGAAATGATTTTTGTGCAATAGAACCGCATCACAGAGAGCTTCAAATCCATATATCACATGACACGGTCAC
>JAOXSA010000199.1 GCA_025800245.1 Amphritea sp.
GTCGGTGAAAAGGAGGCATGGGTCAGCCATTCTATGGCGGTGATTTCACCTTACTTATCGGCATCCTGAACCGTTGCGCTGGTTTCTGAACGTCCGGAGAACCAGCGTCGGATCGTCCGCTCACCGCTGACCAGAACGATACCTGACATCACCATAGCCGCACCGAGAATGAAGCTCTGTTCCAGCGGCTCACTCAGAATTACCACACCGAACAGGATACCAAACAGGGGTGTCATAAATGAAAAGACGCCTAACTGCGAAGCCATGTATTTCTTCAGCAGCCAGAACCAGATCAGGAAACTCGCAAAGCAGATAATTGCGCCCTGAAACAGTAGGCTGGTGATTGAGGTGCTGGTCAGATTAATGTCGGTCCGGCCGGTGATCAGTGCTGCGATCAGTACCAGAACAAAGCACACCAGCAACTGATACATCAGGGTCTGGCCCGCCGGAGCTGAACTCAGACCGGAATTGCGGATCACCACGGTGGTCGCGCCCCAGGACAGTCCAGCCAGCAGCCCCAGCATATCGCCAAAGATCATATTGCTCAGTTCAGCCGGTTGTTCACTGCTGTCCCGCGCCAGAAAAGTGATGGCGATACCGGAAAAGGCCAGCAGTATGCCGGTCCACTGCAGCCTGTTCAGACGTTCCGCCGGTAGCGTCAGGTGCAACCCCAGTGCGGCGAAGATCGGCGCGCTGTATACCAGCACCGACATATGGGAGGCGGTGGTGTGGCGTAAGCCTTCACCGACAAAGAAAAACTCAGCTGAAAACAGCAATCCCGCCAGTAATCCCGGTTTCCAGGTATCACCCAGAGTAAAGGAGTCTTTGCGCCATAGCATCAGAATCGCCAGCAATAACGCGGCGATGCCTGAACGCAGAGCGATCTGCATAATGGTGGCGATATCATCCGCTGCGAGTTTAATCGCTACCTGCTGCATGCCCCATACCATGCAGAGCATCGTCATCAGGGCGATAGCCTGACCGTCGACCGCTTTTCGGATCATTGTGTTGGTTCCAGAATCTGAGGGCGGCATCCTGCCCGGGTGAATAACAGATGTTGCTGTAACAGAAACAGCGGAATAGAGCGCCCATGTTACTTGTTGAGGTGGGTTGAGCGCCAATACTTTTTATTATCAATAAAAGCTAAAAACTGATTCGTTATGGGTGTTGATTATCTTGTTTATGTTGAGTGCTATTGTGCTTATCAGAAGCTCTTAGTGAGTAATTCTTATCAGTAAAGCAGTGTGGTTGAGGCAGGCGATGTCACAAGAATCGACAGATCAGAAATTCCAGTCCATCAACAGGGGCTATAACGGAGTATTCCGGTCCGGCCGATTATCGATCGGGCTGGTGGTACCGCTGGAAAACTATCAACACGAACCGGTACCCACCATGCGCGAACACATAGCGCGCATCCAACTGGCTGAATCACTCGGTTTTGCGGCAGTCTGGCTAAGGGACGTACCCTTCAATGTGCCTTCCTTCGGTGACGCCGGACATCTGTACGATCCCTTTACCTATCTGGGCTATCTCGCTGCCAGTACTGACAAGATCGCTCTTGGCGTGGCCAGTATTGTATTGCCGTTGCGTCATCCTGCCCATGTGGCAAAAGCCGCCGCCAGTGCTGATGTACTCTCCGGTGGGCGTTTGATTCTGGGTGTTGCGTCAGGTGATCGACCGGAAGAATACCCGGCACTGAATCAGACCTTTGAGGATCGGGGCGAGCGCTTTCGCAGCAGCTTTGACTATATTCAGCGTATGTGGGAAACCTGCCCGGAGTTCAGCAATGCTTACGGTTCACTCGGCGGTGGTCTGGATATGCTGCCCAAACCAGAACAGGGGCGATTCCCCTTGCTGATTACCGGCGCCAGTCAGCAATCACCGGAGTGGATCGCCAATAATGGTGATGGCTGGATGCTGTATCCCAGGGAGCTGTCACTGCAGACAAAGATTATCAGTGACTGGCGGCAGCGTACCGTGGAAGCCGGTCGTTCTGCACAGCCAGCGATGCAGCCGCTTTATATTGATCTGGTGGACGACGATGCCGCCCGGGCAACGCCTATTCATCTGGGTTACCGGTTGGGCATAAACAGCCTGAGAAAATACCTGCAGACCCTGCAGGAAATTGGCATTAACCATGTCGCTTTGAATCTGCGCTTTAATGAGGCGGATACCGAAACAACCCTGAGACGTCTGGCGGATCAGATTCTGCCGGACTTTACTGTTGAGCCTTAATACCGGGCTTTTACTAACGGGCTTAGACCAGGAGCAAGAACATGACGAAAACACTACTTATCACCGGATCAACCGATGGCATAGGTCTGGCGACCGCGAGAAAACTGATCGCCCAGGGACACCGGGTGCTGCTCCACGGCCGCAATCCTGACAAACTGGAACAGGTAACGCAGGAACTGAGTGAGCACGCAGAAACGGGGCAGATCGAAGGCTACGTTGCCGATCTGTCATCCCTTCAGGGTGTTGCGGAGCTGGTACAGGCGATAAAGGCGCGACACTCGCAGCTGGATGTACTGATTAATAATGCCGGTATCTTCCGTACCGGATCACCGATCTGCAGCAACGGCCACGATGTGCGCTTTATGGTGAATACCTTTGCGCCGTATCTGTTGGCGAAAAGCCTGCTGCCTCTGATGAGAGCGTCCGGCCGCATTGTTAACCTCTCGTCTGCCGCTCAGGCCCCGGTCGAGCTGGATGCATTGCTGGGACAGAAGTATCTGGACGATGAGTTTAAGGCCTATGCTCAGAGTAAGCTGGCTCTGACGATGTGGTCGAATGCCATGGCAAAAGAACTTCCCGAAGGGCCGGTGGTTGTGGCGGTCAATCCTGGCTCATTGCTGGCCAGCAAAATGGTGCAGGAAGGCTTTGGTGTAGCTGGCGGCGATCTCAGTATTGGTGCTGATATTCTGATTCGCGCGGCACTGTCGGATGAATTCGCCGATGCCAGCGGCCTTTACTTTGATAATGATGCCGGGCAGTTTGCCGCGCCGCACAGTGATGCGCTGGATGACACCAAAGTGCGTGAAGTAGGCGCAGCCATTGAAACTGTTGTGACAGCCACTTCCTGAAGTGGCTGTCTGAAGGGCTCAGTTTATAGCCGTTGTCATACGTTTATACAGCGAGTCTTTCAGCATTGAACGTTGGTGTTTCAGCTTCTGCATTTCCAGATCGTCAATGGGAGAATTTCGTAGTTCCAGTGCCCGGATCTCTTTATCCAGGCTGGTGTAGTGTTTGTTGTCTTTTGCAAAGAGTTCATCCGACTTTGAAAGCTGGACGATAACATCCTGATGTTCCGGAAAATCATGGGCCAGCGTGTGTTCTTCGCCTAACATAGAAATGCCTCCATCGGTTGGTTTATCTGATCTATCAGTAAACCAATTAGTCAATCTCCCGGGCTTCTGCCACTCCCGCACATGAGCATTTTGCATTCTCAACCGGATTTCTCTGCTCTTTCTGTTAAGCACGATAATCAGGTATAAAATAGAGTTATTCTGTTGCTACTGTTGATAATTAAACGATGAACATTGAACACCTTCGTCTCTTCATACGGGTTGCTGCTACTCAGAATATCAGTGCTGCGGGGGCTGAACTGGGACTCTCACCGGCGGTTGCCAGCTCGCATCTGAATAAGCTGGAAGAGGGGCTGGGCGTCCGGTTGATCCATCGCACCACCCGGCGGGTGGCTCTGACGGAAGAGGGCAAGGCGTTCCTGGCCCATGCCGAAGAGGTACTTGCCAGTGTCGAGGCTGCCCGGGCATCAGTGGGGGCGGGGCAGGCGTCACCCTCGGGCACTCTGCGGGTATCTGCCCCGGCATCATTCGGGCGTATGCATCTGGTACCGGCAGTTGGAGAGTTTCTGAAGCATTATCCTGACCTGAATGTGGAGTTTCGCTTATCGGACTCCATCGTCGATCTGGTGGAGGGCGGCTTTGATGTCGCGATCCGCAACGCCGAGCTCAAGGATTCAACTCTGATCGCTCGTAAACTGGCGACCGATAAACGTATCATCTGTGCATCGCCCCGCTATCTGGAACAGTACGGTGAGCCAACCTCGCCAGAACAGCTAGCGGAACATCAATGCGTCAACCTGATAGGAGGTCTTGATAGCTGGGTATTTGAAACAGACAGCGGTCAGGTCAGCATTAAACCGAAAGGCCATTTCCGGGCGGATAACGGTGAAGCGGTGCGGGATGCCTGCGCCAGCGGTATCGGGATTGCGCTTAACTCTGCCTGGAGTGTCTATCGTCATCTGCAGGAGGGTTCACTGGTGCAGATACTGAAAGACTATCCACTGGTGTCCGATACCGCGATCTGGGCGGTGTACCCCAGCTCACGACTGCTGGCACCCAAGGTGCGTGCCTTTATCGACTATTTCGCCAAAGC
Organism: Amphritea sp.; assembly: GCA_025800245.1. Classification (GTDB taxonomy): domain Bacteria; phylum Pseudomonadota; class Gammaproteobacteria; order Pseudomonadales; family Balneatricaceae; genus Amphritea. The sequence goes on from JAOXSA010000199.1 coordinate 4,399, forward strand.
TTTTGGCGATCCGCCATACTGGGATCTATAAATCATATTTATTTGTCGGATAAATACAGTCGATTTTATTTATTAGTCTGTGCCTTTTACTCTTGTAGCTTTGGTATCGAAGAACAATAAAGAACACAAAAAGGATCGCCCGATGAGCAAGACAATCGATTTCTACTACGACTATATCAGCCCGGCTTCTTACTTTGCCTGGGTCCGTTTGCAGGAACTTTGCGAACGCATCGGTGCGTCCATCAACTACAAGCCGATGCTGCTGGGGGGGATCTTTAAAGCCAATGGCAATACCTCACCGATCACCGTGCCCGCCAAGTGGGAATGGATAAAACGGGACTTTGCTAAAACAGCGGAGTTCTACGGCATCCCGTATCAGCTCAATCCACACTTTATCTTCAGTACCGTCAATGTGATGCGTGGTGCGTTGTGGGCATTATCAGCAGGGCGTATCGAAGACTATAACCGGGCGATGTATAAAGCGGCCTGGGCCGATGGTAAGGATCTGTCGGATGTCGATACCGTGAAAGAGGTACTGGAAGAAGCCGGATTTGATGCCGCGGAAGTGCTGGAAGCGATGACGCAACCAGAGATCAAACAGGCGCTGATCGCCGCCACCACAGAGGCTGCCGAGCGAGGTGTTTTCGGTGCGCCAACTATGTTTGTGGCTGATGAACTGTTCTTCGGCCAGGACCGTCTGGACTTCGTTGAAAGAGCCCTCTGAACGATCAGAGCACGCACCTTTGTGATCGACAAAGGTGCAGCACTGGAAAAATCTGCTAAAAATCCCCCTAAAAGGTTGCAGAACGTCAATATTTTCACTGTTTTGCACAATAATTCTGTACCCCGAGATCGCTTAGGAATAACATATCGTCGGTTAAACATTTGATAAGCAGAACAACTGTCGAAAGTCTGCAGAAAGCTGGGTTATTGATGATAAAAACTCATGGATTAACCACCATTGAGTAACCAATACACCTCCTGATTCGGACAATCGCAACTGAGTGATTAGAAGGTACTGAATTATTATGTTCTCACAGTTAGAGATGCCGCCAGCGGATCCGATTCTGGGTTTATCGGTTAAGTTTAAAGCCGATACTAATCCTGACAAAATCGACCTCGGTCCTGGAATTTACAAAGATGAAGCGGGCAAGACGCCGGTTTTAGCTTGTGTAAAAGCTGCTGAAACTTTCCGCGTTGAGAATGAAGACACGAAGGTATACCTGGGTTCTACAGGTTCTGCTCTGTTTAATGACAAGATTACTTCGCTGATTCTGGGTGCTGATCACAAGATCATCGCTGAAAACCGTATCCGTACCCTGTCCACGCCGGGCGGTACCGGTGCACTGCGTATTGCTGGTGAATTTATTAACCGCAGCAAGCCAGGCGCGACCATCTGGGTCAGCAACCCAACCTGGGCGAACCACCAGGGTGTATTCACCGCGTCTGGCCTGAAGGTCGAGAACTACCCGTACTACGACTACGAGAACAAGTGCCTGGACTTCGACGCCATGGTTGAAGCCCTGAAGCAGGTCTCTGCGGATGATGCGGTACTGTTCCACGCCTGCTGTCACAACCCAAGCGGTATGGACCTGAACCAGGAACAGTGGAAGGTTGTTGCTGAGCTGGCTCGCGACATCGGCTTCACGCCGGTAATCGACATTGCCTACCAGGGCTTCGGTAACGGTCTGGACGAAGACGCTGCTGGCCTGCGTGTAGTTGCAAACGTGGTTGATCAGATGATCATCTGCAGCTCCTGCTCCAAGAACTTCGGCCTGTACCGTGAGCGTATCGGTGCATGTTCTGTGATCGGTAGCAGCGCTGCTCAGGCAGACATTCTGGGTGCAGTAATGGCAACCGTTGTACGTGTAACGTACTCCATGCCGCCAGCACACGGTGCCGCAATCGTTGAAACTATTCTGAGCTCTGAAGAACTGACTCAGCAATGGCACGGCGAACTGCAGGTAATGCGCGACCGCATCAGTGGCATGCGTCAGTTGCTGGTAGAGAAACTGGCTGAAAACGGTGTTACCGAGGACTTCAGCTTCATCACCCGTCAGAATGGTATGTTCTCCTTCCTGGGTATTACCCCGGAACAGATCGCCCGTCTGCAGGATGAGTTCAGCATCTATATCGTTGGCTCCAGCCGTATCAACGTAGCCGGTGTTGCACCAGCCAATGTTGATTACCTGACCCAGTCGATTGCCAAAGTTCTTAAATAAGTTCTTAAATAAGAGCTAGCTTGATACAGAAAACCGCAGCTAAGGCTGCGGTTTTTTTATGTCCGGAGAAAGGTGGTGCGTTACGCTGCGCTAACACACCCTACGATAGAACGATGCTCGCGTAGGGTGCGTTGTAACGCACCATTTTATCTGCTGCTGGAAGTGGTTTCGCCTGAAGGCGAGTCAGGACTTTTGCGCGGCCAAAAGTCCTGACAACCAAAAGGCCGCCCCGCTGTTTGGTCGGCAAGCCGACTCCCCTGTGCGCTGGATTTGATAATGGGTGGTGTGAGAACTCGGCAAAGAGCGCCTCAGACAGCTTACCCCACTGATCCATTATAAAATCCAGTGCTCGGCTGCACAGAGGGGAGATAGAGTCCGTGCCAGTAATAAACTGTAATGTGGAAGCGAAGATAGGGGGTCGGGAATTCATATAATAAGTGCGACGCTCATGGTTAAACGGCGAGAGGTGGCCAACTGCTGATAGTGGTACGCTTCAGCTCGCCAAAGTAGAAGTAAAGTATCATCATGAGTTATCAGCAGTTGAC
>JAOXSA010000203.1 GCA_025800245.1 Amphritea sp.
ACCCTCTGAAAACATGTCGCCGCCCTCCGAAGTTACCTATTATGCCACCCTCCGAAGGTACACCCTCCTTCACACATTGTGGTAGGTATTAGTGGCTTGGCATAAATGCATCAATATCTGGCGAAAATCGTTTAGCATCATGTTGAAAGTAGATCAACACGCAAGGCAGGGCACTAACCTTCCAACAGAACCCGTTGGATCAATCAGTCTTCCTTTCATTGTGGCGAAAAATAAGAAATGCCGTTTTTCGCGTCCAGAGACTAAGTCCATTGGCCTCCCTCTTGGATCCGCCTCTGTGCGACCATCAATGAGCTCAGCTGACCGCTGTTTACTACGAGGGCAGATGCGAGCGCGGCGCGTAAACGGGCATGAATGGATGACTGTCACAGAGGCTATCCTGGCCGGCCGTGAGGGGAGGGAAGTTCCGAGCCGAGGTCAGCCGGGTCAACTGCCGGAGGCTATACTGCGGTCTGGCGGTCCTGCGGACTGGTCGGACCGAGTCACATATGAGCCCTGTATTGCGGCAAATACTTTCGATGGCGCAGGATACGATTGACGAGTTGATGCC